>JBFFMB010000010.1:0-12517 GCA_041554455.1 Bacteroidales bacterium | reverse complement strand
TTGATTGCCTGCAACCGCCATAATTCCTGAAAGGTTAGAGAGTAACATAGCAAAAAACATGAAGAAAATATGAGGAATCAGAACCCATGCAGGAACATCCCCTTTAAAGCGAATGGTGATGGGTTCATTCACGAATAGTTCCAATTCATCATTCGGGCTATTGAAAATAACGTAATAGGACAATTTCCCTGCAGGGGGTTGTTGAGGTAGATAAGTTTGAAGATGATCTTCATCTCTAAGCATTTTTAGTTCTGTCCATGCATCGTTGGTGGGATATTTTCTGTAAAAAACACTAGCTGAAATATCCTTATTTGGAATTTCAAGATTGATTTCACAATCAGATTCAGCATTGCTTCGGGGCAACTTCAATTTATATTCGGTTTCTTCAATGCTTATTCTTGCTTTCTTATCGTATGTTGGTCCTGTTGTTTTTTGGTAATAGGCTGCCGATAAGGTTAAGACTACTGCTAAAATCCATAATACTGTTTCTTTTTTCATTATTAAGCTTTTTTAGATTTTTCTATAGTTGAATAAGTAAAATTTCTTTTTTCTCTCCTCTAATCACTTCAACGGAAATCGTTTGTCCAAATTTTAGTTTCGACAAACGATACATATAATCCTGAATATTATTGATGCTTTTACCATTAATGGCTGTAATAATATCTCCTTTTTTCATTCCCCCTTTATAAGCGGGTTTTCCTTCAATGACAAAATCTGCACGCAATCCGTTTTTAACTTTCCCCGCAAAATCAGGCATAATCCCTAAAGTCACACCCATTCTTTTTCTAGAGACATTCCCTGTTTTTGGACCAGCTTCCGTAAAGCTAAGTTTGTAATCCAATCCGTTTACTTTATTGGCTAATGTAAAAACAAAATCAGCCACTAGTTTAAGACCCTCCATATTTAGTTTGTCGAAGGTGTCAAAAGGAGTATGGTAATCAAGATGCGCACCCGTACTGATGTGTAAAACGGGAACATCTGTCCCATAAAATGAGGCATGATCAGAAGGACCATAGCCTTCATCACTGAGAGCTAATTGTAAATCCATTGAATCTTTCTTCAGCAAATCTTTTAATTCTTTGGCTGTTCCAGCACCGCTAATTTCTAAATCATTGTCGGCTGATAAACGACCGATCATATCCATATTTAGCATGATAGAGATGTTTTCAGGAGCTATCATTTTTTCGTCAACAAAGAATTTTGAGCCCAATAAACCCATTTCTTCGGCTCCAAAAGCAACGAAAAAAACACTTCTTTTTAATTCTTTTTTTGATGCGGCAAACTTCTCCGCTATTTCAATAACAGCTGCTATTCCTGAGGCATTGTCATCAGCTCCATAATGTACGGCAAGCGTGTCTTGCATACGCGATGAGCTTCCTTCTCCACCCCAGCCAAGATGATCATAATGTCCCCCAATAACAATGTATTCATTTTTAAGAATGGGATCATTCCCTTCCAAAAATCCAACAACATTATAGGTATTGGTTTTTTCTTGTTCGATATTTGAGATGGCTTCAATCGTCATATCCATAGCAAAACTTAGAGGCTTGCGTTCGCTATTGAGGGTTTCTTCTAATTTCTCAATTGTATAGTCTGTTCCTTCAAAAAAGGTATTGGCTAATTTGCGACTGATTTGAAAAACGGGCATGCCTGTACTTCCAACCATTTTTGAAGGCTCATCGAGATTATCTCGGGCAGAAAATCCAGGCCCTGAAACGAGCAATACGCCAGCAGCACCCATGTCTTTAGCCAACATGACTTTATCTCGATCGGAACTAAATTTCATATAGGGACTTTCCAGACTATCAATTTCTGGTTCACCTCTGAGAAGCATAAGCCATTTCCCTTCAAAATCGATACCATCATAGTCATTCCATTTTATGTTGTCAGAATCAATATTAAAACCATAACCTGCAAAACAAACTTCTGCCCTAAGGCTTGTGTTTTCTGAAAAAGATAAAGGGGTGAAATCAGTGTTTAAAACGGCAGTGTCATTATTGTAAATGAAGCTGTTTGACTCACCAGCTTTAACGCTAGTTACAATTTCAAAATTTTGCAGATAATTTTTAGTTAGATTCTCAAGACCAAAATCTTTGAATTGCTTGGCAATATAGTTGGCCGCTAGTAAATCACCATCCGTTCCTGGATATCTTCCTTCAAGAGAATCGGAAGCCAAATATTCAATGTGTGAACTAAGTTCAGCAATACTGATTTCAGGGTTGTCAATATTGATTGTTTTACAGGAGATTAATCCTATAGCTATTAGTAGACTTAGAATAATGGGACGATAGATAAATTTTTGCATTTCAGCTAATATTTGGTTTAAAAACAAAGATATTATTTATGTTTGAATTATGGGATAATTGCAATTTTTGCACTCACCCAATTGATTGATATGTTCTGTATTTACTTTGTAACCACTTCGGCTTATTAGAAGATGATCGCATTGGGGGCAGTGGGTGTTTTGTCCATAATCAGTTTTGATATTTCCTAGATACACAAAATTGAGTTTTTCTTTGGCGATCGTATAGAGGCTTTCAAGTTTGGATTGAGAGGTTGGCAGATTGTCAATTTTAAACATGGGAAAATAACGTGAAATATGAAGGACGGTGTTTTTTCCACAATTTTCTACTATCCATGCAATCATTTCTCGAAAATTACTCTCATCGTCGTTGATGCCCGTAATCACTAAATTTGTTATTTCTAAATGTTTACCTGATTTGGCAAGTTTTATAAGAGCTTCTTTTACGGGCTCTAATTTCGACTCAGTAAAATCACGATAAAATTCTTCAGTGAATCCTTTAAGATCAATGCTGAAGGCATCAAAAACCTGAATGATTTCATCCAAGGGAGTAGGATTGATATATCCATTGCTCACCAACACATTTTTCAAGCCATTTTGACGAGCCAATCTAGCGGTTTCCATCACATACTCAAACCAAATGATGGGCTCATTGTAAGTATAGGCGATCCCAATATTTGAGGGATGTTTTAAGGCGGATTTTACAATCTCATCCGAAGTATAACTTTTTAAAAAGGGATAATGATTGACATCGGTTTGAGAGATCTGATAGTTTTGACAAAATTTGCATTTCAAATTACAGCCTACACTTCCTATCGATAAGATGTCTTTGCCAGGATAAAAATGATATAGCGGTTTTTTCTCTATCGGGTCAATAGAAACGGAGCAAATGCGTTCGTAGTTTTCAGATAGTAAGTCGCCATTTACATTAAGCCGTACCATGCATTTCCCTTGCTCTCCATTTTTCAACAGACAATAATGAGGGCAAAGCTGGCATTGTACTTTTTGTTTTTCTTTTTTCTCGAAAAAGGCTGCTTTTTTCATCGATTTAAAGATACATTAAATGATGGAAATAAGAAAGGGTAACACCCTATGGAGCGTCACCCTTACTAATCTTTAATGAGATTATCTTAATTTTTTGAACTTTCTTTTTTAATCTCAGCAATCCATTTTATGGTTTCTATAGGCTGATAAGATTTCATTTTGTCGATGATTTCTTCTAAGTTTTCACTAAAAATAAAATTCTCATTATGTTCTTCCCGAATAAAACCTTCCTGAACAGCATGATTAAAGAAATCCATAATTGAGTTAAAATAACCATTTGTATTTAATATACTCACAGGCTTATCACTAATTCTTAATTGGCTCAAGGTCATCATTTCCATAAGTTCATCGAGTGTCCCTAATCCACCGGGTAAAGCGATGAATCCATCCGATAATTCAGCCATCAAATTTTTACGTTCCGACATGCTTTCAACCTTAATGAGTTTTGTAATTCCTTTATGATAAATTTCTTTATCGGCTAAAAAACGAGGCATTACGCCTATCACTTCTCCACCCAATTCCATCAATCTATCAGCCATGATTTTCATTAGACCGATATCCGAACCACCAAAAACTAAGCTAATATTTTGTTTATAAAAAATGTCGGCCAAGTGCAAAGCTTCGTTTTTATAAATTTCACCTTTGCCCATTGAAGAGCCACAAAACACGCAAATCTTTTCCATTCTCAATCTTAATTATGCTTAAATTTGTTTTGCTCAAAAGTACTAAAAAGATGAATAGTTTATATCCTTTAAAATTTAAGCCCATTTTCAAAGACAAAGTCTGGGGCGGACAAAAAATTAAAAACGTATTGAATTACGATGTTGGTAAACTTCCAAATTGTGGGGAAGCTTGGGTTTTGTCTGGTGTTGAAAATGAACAAAGCGTGGTTTCTAATGGTTTTTTAGAAGGAAATGAACTTAATGAGCTCGTTGAAATTTATATGGGCGATCTAGTTGGGGAGAAGAATTTTGAGAAATTGGGACACCAATTTCCAATATTGGTGAAAATATTGGATACCAATGATTGGCTTTCGGTTCAGGTACATCCTGACGATGAGTTGGCAGAAAAACGGGGTCTGGGGAATGGGAAGAACGAGATGTGGTACATCATGGAGGCCGAGAAAAATGCTGAATTGATTTGTGGATTTAATCAAAAATTAAATAAAACGGATTATCTGAAGCACTTTGAAGCCGGACAGCTACAATCAATTTTGAATTATGAAAAAGTGACCCATGGCGATGTATTATATATGCCTTCAGGAAGAGTGCATGCCTTAGGTCCAGGATTGTTGTTGGCTGAAATTCAACAAAGTTCGGATACGACCTATCGAATTTATGATTGGGATCGAAAAGACGCTGAGGGCAATAGTCGTGATTTGCATACCGAAGAAGCTTTGGATGCCCTTGATTTTAGCGTTCACGATAAATATAAAACTACGTATCGAGAGGCAAAGAATGAAAGCTGTTCTATTGTTAAAACACCTGATTTTACAACAAATCTAATGGATTTAGATCAGGGACTTTTGAAAGAATATGCTCCTTTGGATAGCTTTGTCATTCATCTTTGTGTGGAGGGCGAATATATTTTAAAATATGAGGGTGGTTTTGAACAAGTAAAAGCTGGAGAATTAGTTTTGATTCCTGCTCTTCTTAATGAAATTGAAATTCAACCCATGAAAAGTGCAAAGATTTTGGAGGTTTATATTTCTTAACGATTAACCCAATTTTACGTCTAAATATTTCTTTGAAATTTGTCGGGATGGGATCCATGCGGCAGCAATACCGATTATACAGACAGTGAAAAAGACGTAAATAAAATCAAGAATTTGCACTTTTACAGGATAAGCATCAACGACAAAAGATCCATCGGATTCACCCAAACTAATCAATCCAAATTGTAGTTGTAGCCAGCAAATAAGGCCTCCAAAAAATAAACCGAGAGTGGCACCTAGGATTGAAATCAGACTTCCTTCAATTAGAAAAATGCGTTTAATAAGTTTAGTGTTTGCGCCCATGCTTTGCAATACTTGGATGTCTTTTTTCTTATCCAAAATTAACATACTCAACGACCCAATCACATTGAAGGTTGCGATAATGAGTATAAAAGTGAGGATTAAGAAAATGGCCCACTTTTCAGATTTCATTATTTTGTACAATAATTCTTGTTGCTCAAAACGATTTTTTACCTTAAAATCATTCCCTAAAAGCTGACTGATTTTGTTCTGTATTCGTTCTATATCAGCTGTTTTTTCTATACTTATTTCAATTGCGCTGATTTCATTTTTATAACCAAGCAATTTTTTTGCAAAATCAATATTTGTGATAATATACTTCGTATCGAATTCCTGCTGGACATTAAATATCCCTGCAATTAGTATGTTCTGGGTATTGAAAGCATCATCAAAATTTAAATTATAGCCTTCTTTACGATTAGGAGCGTAAATACGAATTGATCTGCCCATACCACTTTGCACAAAATCTAAATAATAAGCAACACCCGCCCCGATCATCGCAAAATCCATCCCATTGTTATGCAAAATAGCTTCGCCTTCAAGCATGTGGTTTTTAAGTTCGTTCATTTGCAAATAACTTTCAGAAACCCCTTTGATATTTGCAATGTGCTGTTTGTTGTCATATCGAAGGAGGACATTTTCTTCAAGAACTTCCGTAAAATATAAAACCCCTTCTATGTTTTCAATTTCGGCTTTCGAACTATTATCCAATGTAAAGCTTTTACCGCTGGAAGGACTAACCAATAAATCGGGATTAAATGAGTTAAACATGGAGGTTACAAGGTTCTCAAACCCATTGAAAACGGATAATACTACAATAAGAGCCATTGTTCCAATAGTGATTCCACTAATTGAAATCCCGGAAATAATGTTAATAATATTGTGGGATTTTTTGGAGATTAGGTATCGCCGCGCTATGTAAAACGGGAGATTCAAGGTTTATGAATTTTTTAAAAGATTGTCTATATTTTCAATATAATCTAAGGAGTCATCCAAATAGAAACTTAGATTTGGGACAATACGCAATTGAAGTTTTACGCGTTGCGAAAGTTGATGACGGATTTCTTTGGTGTTTGCACGAAGTGTTTTAAGGGTCGCATTATTATCTTTCGATGCAAAAATACTGATATACACCTTGGCCAAACCTAAATCGGGGCTTACTTGAACCTTAGTAACAGTAAGCATCGCGCCCGAAAATAAATTGCGGCCTTCTAATTGTAAGATTTCTCCCAAATCTTTTTGTAAGAGCTTATTGATTCGGTTTTGTCGTTTCGTTTCCATACTGCAAATGTAGTATTTTAAGTAATATTAACACAAGTGCTTATCACCGCTCAATCGCATTTTAATTATATTTGCATCTATGAAGAGTTTGCTTAATATATTACGTTATGTGATTCCTTATTGGGGCCATGCGCTGCTGAATATTGTATTCAATATTTTAGCAGTGATTTTTTCGTTGGCTTCTTTTGCACTGTTTATTCCTGTATTACAGATTTTATTTAAAACAGCTGAAGCACCTGAACAGGTAGCAGATTTTTCATGGAGGAATATGGATCATCTAAAGGATCAATTTTACTACGAAATAGGCCAAATGGTTGAGACCCGTGGCGAAATGGATGTGCTATTATATATTTCTGTCACCATCGTTGTTTTGTTTTTTCTAAAAAACCTATTTAGATATATGGCCATGTTTTATCTGGCTCCTATTCGAAATGGGGTTGTTAAGGATTTACGGAATAAGCTCTATAATAAAACATTAATTCTTCCTTTATCCTATTTTAGTGAGCAAAAAAAGGGGGATATCATGGCTCGAATGACTTCGGATGTGCAGGAGATTGAATGGTCGATTATGAGCTCACTTGAAATGATGTTTCGCGATCCCATCGCTATTATTACTTATTTGGTTGCCTTGTTTATGATTAGTCCGCAACTCACTATTTTTGTCTTGATTTTATTACCTGTGAGTGCATTCGTCATTGGACAAATTGGAAAAAGTTTAAAACGGACTTCAGCCAAAGGTCAAAAACAATTGGGTTTAATATTATCCATCATTGAAGAAACCCTAAGCGGTTTACGAATAATTAAAGCATTTACAGCCATCAATGTTTCCAACGAAAATTTCAAAAAATCCAATCAACGTTATACGCAATTAATGATTCGATTGTACCGCAAAAGAGATCTCGCATCTCCTTTGAGTGAAATCCTATCGTCTATGGTAATGGTGGTGGTTTTATGGTTCGGTGGTCGCATTGTATTGGATCCTGAGAGCAATTTGGATGCTGCAGTTTTCATTACTTATATTCTCATCTTTTCTCAAATTATTGTTCCAGCTAAGGCAATCACCAAAGCGGTTTACAATGTTCAAAAAGGATCAGCATCTGTTGAACGTATTCAAGAAGTTTTTGATGCGGAGGAAGTCATCTTAGAAAAAGAAAATGCGGAAAGCATTAAGACTTTCAAAAATGAGGTTGAGTATAAAAATGTCACCTTTGCTTATGAGAAAGAAAAGGTACTTAAAAATATAAATCTCAAGATAGAGAAAGGAAAAACCATCGCATTAGTTGGTCCTTCCGGTGGAGGAAAATCAACCCTTGTTGATCTTCTCCCTCGTTTTTATGATAGTTCAGAAGGGGGTATTTTTATCGATGGAAAAAATGTAAAAGATTTAGTTATTGATGATTTGAGAGGCTTGATGGGAATTGTGAGTCAAGAATCCATTTTATTCAATGATACCATTATGGGGAATATAGCCATGGGAATGAAAACTGTGAATGAAGAGGATGTGATTGCAGCAGCCAAGGTGGCGAATGCTCATGACTTCATTTCGCAAATGGAAAATGGGTATCAAACAAATATTGGCGATAGAGGGGTTAAGCTTTCGGGAGGCCAACGCCAGCGATTGAGTATTGCTCGTGCCGTGCTTAAAAATCCACCCATTCTTATTTTGGATGAAGCAACTTCTGCTTTGGATACCGAATCAGAACGTCTGGTTCAGGAAGCCTTGACCAAACTCATGAAAAACAGGACTTCTGTCGTTATTGCTCATCGTTTATCTACCATTCAGCATGCTGATGAAATTATTGTAATAAGCAATGCAGAGATTGTAGAACGAGGAAAACACCAAGATTTATTGGCTTTAAATGGTACCTATAAAAAGCTTTGCGATATGCAGTCCTTTGCTTAAATTCATCATATTTAATGATCTGCTTTTTGAAAATGAGGAGACAAATTTTGAAATCCTTCCTTAATTTTCTTTAAATTTGGATAAACTCAATCAATACAATGAATGTTTTAAAAGAGAGAGTGAAAAAAATGGCCATCGAATATTCTTCGGAGATCGTGGAAATTCGAAGGCATTTGCATGCGCATCCTGAATTATCGAATCAGGAGTTTAAAACGTCAAAATACATCACCGAAATTTTAACAGAATTAGGGATCCCTTTCCAAAGTGGTGTTTTTAAAACAGGAATTGTCGCTTTGATCGAAGGTAAAAATGCATCCAAAAAAGTCATTGCCTTACGAGCTGATATGGATGCGCTTCCTATTTGTGAAAAAAATGAAATTGAGTACCGTTCACAAAACAAGGGTGTAATGCATGCCTGTGGTCATGATGTTCATATGTCCTCTATGATAGGAACGGCCAAAATATTGAACGAATTAAAAGATGAGTTTGAAGGAACTGTGAAAATAATCTTTCAACCTGCTGAAGAAAAAATTCCAGGTGGTGCAAAATTTATGATCCAAGAAGGAGTGTTAAAAGATCCTACCCCATCGATCATGTTTGGACAACATGTTTTTCCTGATCTCGAAGCTGGAAAAATTGGCATTAAATCTGGTAAATACATGGCTTCTGCTGACGAAATCAATATCACCGTAAAAGGAAAAGGAGGGCATGCAGCCATGCCCTATATGTTAGTCGACCCTATTGTGATTGCTTCTCAGATTATTACAGCTATGCAGCAATTGGTTAGTCGTAATGCGCATTTCAACGTACCCACTGTCTTATCATTTGGCCGTTTTATTGCTGATGGCACCTATAATGTTATTCCTGATGAGGTAGAAATTAAAGGTACATTTAGAACTTTTGACGAAGATTGGCGTGCGGAAGCACATCAAAAAATTACAAAAATAGCGACTTCTATTGCCGAATCTGCTGGAGGCGAATGTGAGGTTTTTATTGATAAAGGCTACCCTTTTTTAGTCAATAATATGGAAGTATCGAGCAGAGCATACAAAAATGCTGTAGAATTTCTTGGGGCAGAAAATGTAGTGGATCTCGATTTACGGATGACTGCCGAAGATTTTGCTTATTTTGCACAACTTATACCTTCCTGTTTTTATCGTTTGGGTGTTAGAAACGAAGAAAAAGGGATTACTTCAAACTTGCATACACCAACCTTTGATGTAGATGAAAAAAGTTTAGAAACGGGTATGGGAGTCATGGCTTGGTTAACTTTAGAAGAATTAAAAAATAACTGAAAGCAATGAAGAAATATTTATTTATTGGCGCGTTTATTTTGATAATTTGTTCTGCAAATGCACAGGATTATTATACTGCTGCAGGTATTAGAGCGGGAGTATCAACAGGTTTTACCTTTAAGTATTTTGTTTCCAAAGTGGATGCTGTTGAAGGGATTGTTGCCTTTCGTTGGGGTGGATTTATTGTTACAGGATTGTACGAATATGTGAACAAATTTGATGTTCCCGGCTTGAGTTGGTACTATGGTTTTGGTGCGCATGTTGGTCATTGGGATGGAAATAAAGCAGAAGATTGGGGCTGGTGGGATCCTGAAGATGATAAAGGCGTGACTATTATTGGTGCTGACGGAATCATCGGAATTGAATACACTCTTAAAGACATTCCATTAAATGTTTCATTGGATTGGAGGCCCGCATTTAATATGATTGGCTATGCCGGAATGTGGGGTGATCAGGTTGCATTATCAATTCGTTATGTAATTAATTAAACAATGAAAGTTAAAGGCGAAGAATACCGCACCATTTGGTTAGAAGATTCAACGGTTTTTATGATCGATCAGAATCTATTGCCTTTTGAATTTGTTATTTATGAGTCTCAGACTTATTTCGATACCTGTTTTGCCATTTCTACGATGGTTGTTAGAGGGGCAGGAGCCATTGGTGCAGCTGCCGGTTTTGCGATGGCACAAGCTTTTATGGAAGCACCCGAAGATGATTTTATGGATTTTGTTTTGCAAGCAAAAGAAGACATTTCAGCAACTCGACCTACTGCACAAAACTTATTTTATGCAGCTAATAGAGTCTATCAAGCAGGAAAAAAATCCGTTGAGGAAGCGATCAAGGAAGCACAGTTAATAGCGGATGAAGATGCTCGAGATTCGCGATTAATTGGTCAACATGGTATGAAATTAATTGAAGATAAATCTCGTATTTTGACTCACTGTAATGCTGGATGGTTAGCTTTTGTAAACTATGGAACAGCCTTATCGCCCATTTATATGGCTCATAATGATGGAAAAGATGTTTTTGTTTATGTGGATGAAACTCGCCCCAGAGGCCAGGGAGCTCGATTGACAGCTTGGGAACTGGAGAATGAAAAAATCCCCCATAAAATTATCCCAGATAATGCAGCGGCTTATTTTATGTCGAAAGGCGAAGTGGATATGGTTATTGTTGGAGCTGATCGAATTGCCAGTAATGGCGATACGGCCAATAAAATTGGAACTCTCGAAAAGGCCATCTTGGCAAAAGAATTTAGTATTCCGTTTTATGTTGCGGCTCCTACTTCAACTTTTGATATGGAATGCAAGCATGGAAATGATATTGAGATTGAATTCCGTAATGAAGAGGAAGTTCTGTATCAAACAGGTATTGACAATAATGGAAATTTGAATAAGTTTTTAGTTTGTTCTCCTGGTTCGCACGCATTGAATCCTGCTTTTGATGTCACACCCAAAAAATATATCACCGCTTTTATCACTGAAAAAGGAATTATCAATCCTTTCGCTCAATCCATCAAAAAAGCATGTAAAGAGCTTAATTGTGATTAAATCATGACTATTTTTCTTGACGCATAGACTTTCTTTCTTATCGATTATTATCCGTAATTTTGCCATTCAATGAAACCGACGAACACAGACTATAAAGTTACAGATTGGCTTCCCACTACTCTTGATGAGGTCAAGAATAGAGGTTGGGAAGAATTGGATGTTATCTTGTTTTCCGGAGATGCTTATGTGGATCATCCTTCCTTTGGACATGCGGTCGTTGCTCGTATTATTGAAGCCGAAGGTTATAAAGTGGCCATTGTTCCTCAACCCAATTGGCGTGATGATTTACGCGATTTTAAGAAATTAGGAAAGCCTCGATTGTTCTTTGGCGTAACGGCTGGATGCATGGACAGTATGGTGAATCATTATACGGCCAATATCCGCTTGCGTTCAAACGATGCCTATACTCCTGATGGAAAAGCAGGTTTTCGACCCGATTATGCTAGTATTGAGTATTCTCGAATTTTAAAGAAATTATTTCCTGATGTACCCGTTGTGATGGGAGGTGTAGAGGCTAGTTTACGACGATTAACCCATTATGATTATTGGTCGAATCAGTTGAAACCGTCCATACTCGAAGATAGCAATGCAGATCTTTTAGTCTATGGAATGGGTGAGAAATCATTGAAAGAAATTTTAGCTGCATTGGATAAAGGTTCATCAATACAAGAGCTGAAAAACATTCCACAAACAGCTTTCATAAGCAGAAATATTGACATCGATGATGCGACAATAAAAATCAATTCGCATGAAGAATGCCTAAAAGATAAAAAGGCGTATGCATCGAATTTTAAGGTTATTGAACAAGAATCAAATAGGGTAAAGGCAAAACGAATTGTTCAACAAATACAAAAAAGATTTATCGTTGTAAATCCACCCTATCCAGTCATGGATGAAAAGGAAATTGATGCTTCTTTTGATCTTCCGTATACTCGTTTGCCCCACCCCAAATATAAGAAAAGAGGACCCATCCCTGCTTACGAAATGATTCGTCATTCGGTCAATATGCATAGAGGCTGTTTTGGGGGTTGTAGTTTTTGTACGATTTCGGCTCATCAGGGAAAATTTGTAAGTAGTCGCTCGGAAAAATCAATTTTAAAAGAAGTTGAGGCGATATAAATGCCTGAA
>JBFFMB010000009.1:0-12615 GCA_041554455.1 Bacteroidales bacterium | reverse complement strand
TAGTATCTGCCTCGTCACCCAAATGAAAAACATGTCTTTTTGAATAGGTTTGGAAATTGCCATCCGGTTGCATCCATATCAGCGTATTATAGAATTTGCCATCATCATTCATCAAAAGACTTCCACTGATAACAGCATTTAATTGCTTGGCCTTTTCCCGCATCCAACTAACGGTTGAACCCTTGGCTGATTCAGCAAACTTTTCAGGATCTGCAGGAAAGCCTGTATTAAAAGCCTCAGGCAGAACAATCAAGTCGACAGGATTCTTAATTTGTCCTAGCTTTTTATCAAAAGCATTCAGATTCCCTTGGATATCTTCCCAAATGAGATCACTTTGTAAAATACAAATAGTTAAATCTTGCATAATATTTTTGCTGCGTTGTCTAAGGTTTCTTTTTGTTTGGCAAAACAAAAGCGCAAACGATGAGTGTTTTTCCCATCATGATAAAAGGGAGAAACGGGTACGGATGCAATTTTGTGTTCTTTGATCAAACGTGTAGCAAATTCCATTTCAGACTCATTCGATATGGCTGAATAATCCAACAACTGAAAATAAGTTCCGTATGAGGGTACAATTTTGAAGCGGGACTTTTTAATTTTAGAGGTAAAATAGTCGCGTTTCTTTTCATACATAGCACTAACGCCTAGATAGTTTTTTTCGTTTTTAATAAAATCAGCCATGGCGTATTGAATTGGTGTATTCACAGCAAACACAACAAATTGATGCGCTTTTCGAAACTCAGCCATCAAATTTGAAGGGGCCAAAACAAAACCCATCTTCCAACCTGTGGCATGAAATGTTTTCCCAAAAGATCCAATGACAAATGTTCTATTAACCAAATCAGGAAACGTACAAGCACTTTCATGTTTCAAATTATCAAAAATCAAATGCTCATAAACCTCATCACTTAACACAATAATATCCGTGTTTTTAATAATTTCACCTAAGCGTTTCAAATCTTCCGCACGTAAAATACTCCCCGTTGGGTTATGAGGTGTATTGATCACAATGAGTTTTGTTCGGTGGGTTATCAGACGACTAATCTCTTCCCAATCGATATGATAATCGGGCAATTTTAATTCAGCATACTTAACAATACCTCCATTTAATTTAATGGCGGGGGCATAACAATCGTAGGCTGGTTCAAAAATTACTGCCTCATCATCTTCTTTAATAATCGTAGAAATGACGGTATAAATAGCCTGAGTAGCCCCTGCAACAATATTGATTTCCTTATCGGGATCATACTCTACATTATGCAGCTTCTTCACCATTTGGGAGATTTGTTCGCGCAAAACAGGAACTCCCGGCATAGGGGCATATTGATTCATGCCTTTTTTCATATAATAATGAATACGATCAATGAGTTTCGCGGAAACCGGAAAATCAGGGAAGCCTTGTGATAAATTCACGGCCTTATGCTCATTAGCTAGTTGGCTCATTACCGCAAAAATTGACGTTCCTGCATTGGGTAGTTGAGATATAAAATTGCCTTTAAACTCTATCATAATAACTTATTTTAGAGAACAAATTTAAATAATATAAATAGATATTGTAAATTTGGAGGCTTGTGAACAACATAAACTTATTAACATGAAGACCATTGATTCATTCGATTTAAAAAATAAAAAGGTATTAATTCGGGTTGATTTTAACGTTCCCCTTAACAATGCATTTGAAATTACAGATCCCACAAGAATAGATGCTGCTATTCCTACTATACAAAAAATATTGAACGAAAAGGGTAGTGTTATTTTGATGTCTCACCTTGGTCGCCCTAAAGAAGGACCAGAATCCAGGTTTTCCCTTAAGCACCTGCTTCCTTATCTAAAGGAAAAACTAAATACAACTATTTTGTTTGCCGACGATTGTATCGGAGAAAGTGCCATTTCACAGGCCAAACAATTGAAGCCCAAAGAGGTTCTTTTGTTGGAAAATCTTCGATTCTATAAAGAAGAAACCAAGGGGGATCTTGCCTTCGCAAAAAAGCTGGCCAGTTTGGGCGATTTTTATGTAAACGATGCCTTTGGAACAGCCCACCGTGCTCATGCCTCAACGGCTGTAATTGCACAGTTTTTTCCAGAAAATAAAGCTTTTGGCTATATCATGGGCAACGAAGTTGAAAACATCAATAAAATATTAAACCAACCAGAACGCCCACTCACAGCCATGTTAGGAGGAGCAAAGGTGTCTGGTAAAATTGAAATCATCCATAATTTATTAGACAAGGTTGATAATTTAATTATTGGCGGGGGAATGATGTTCACCTTTATAAAAGCAATGGGCGGAAATATTGGCAATTCATTGATAGAAGAAGATTTGCTGATCACGGCTCATGAAGCTATCGAAAAAGCAAAGGAAAAAAATGTCAATGTATACTTACCACTGGATGCGATCATTGCCAATGAATTTTCAAATGAGGCCGAAATAAAATACAGCAGTTCTTATAATATTCCTGAAGGATGGATGGGTCTAGATATTGGCTCAAAAACCATTAAAAAATTCGAAGAAGTCATTTTAAATTCTTCCAGTATTTTATGGAACGGACCAATGGGTGTGTTTGAAATGTCAAATTTTGAAGCAGGGACCAAAGCCATCGCAGAAGCCATTGCAAAAGCAACTAAAAAAGGAGGATTTTCTCTTATTGGAGGTGGCGACTCCGTAGCAGCTATCAATAAATATGATTTAAAAAACGAAGTAAGTTATG
Source organism: Bacteroidales bacterium (assembly GCA_041554455.1). Taxonomy (GTDB): domain Bacteria; phylum Bacteroidota; class Bacteroidia; order Bacteroidales. The sequence goes on along the minus strand of JBFFMB010000009.1, from coordinate 9,907 downwards.
TTTCTACTGGTGGTGGTGCCATGCTCGAATATATTGAAGGCAAAGAGCTCCCTGGTGTAAAAGCAATTGAAAAATAAATAACAATGAAGATGAAAAAATTGACTACTATTTTACTACTGTGCCTTGCCTTTAGTTTTGCCTATGCGGAAGAAGATCCAAACGATTTTAATTTGAAAAAACGAGGAGATGATGTACCCGAATTTTCTTTTACTACATTGGATGGAAAGACAGCTTCAATCAATGATTTCGAAGGAAAAACGATACTGATTAATTTCTTTGCAACTTGGTGTGGCCCCTGTATGAAAGAACTCCCAGAGTTACAAAAACAAATTTGGGAAACGATTCAAGATGATGATTTTGTGGTCTTAACTTTTGGCCGTGGTCATTCGGCAGAAGAGCTAGAAAAATGGAATGAGAAAAAAGGATTCACTTTCCCAATCAGCCCTGATAAAGATAAATCCATTTATGAATTATTTTTCACTAAATACATCCCACGAAACGTGGTTGTTGGTAAAAATGGAAAAATTATATTACAAGAATTTGGATTCACCGAAGAAGGATTCCAACATATGATTGATACAATAAAAGAAGACCTGAAATAGATTAAATTCTATCTAATAATTCCTCCGGATTGGGCATATCAAAATCCAATTCGTTCAATCTATCCAAACTCAGTTTTGGAATAATGGTAGGAGCAAACGATTCAATAGGCCCGTAAAGAGTAGAACCTTTGCGGGTTTCTTGTTTTATGATATAATCACCACCGGTATCAAAGCTATTGATGATCCACAAAATCACACTGAGCAAAAAAGCCGCTTTAATAACGCCAAAAGCCCCTCCGGCAATTTTATTAATAAAACCTAAAAGCAATACATCAATAAATTTCTCCAGAATTTTTCCAACCATAAATACCCCAATTACCACCACAATAAAGGTGACAATAAAGGAAATAATGGTTAAATATTTTTCACTGATATCAAAATTATCCGTTAACCAATTCGCTGTAAGACCAGAGAAATTTATGGCAATATAAATTCCTAGAACCAAGGCGACTAATGAGCTTAACTCAATAATAAAACCCTTTTGAAATCCTCGGTATCCAAGCCATAAAAGGGGTATCAAGAAAATGATATCTAATACATTCATGCTATTTTTTTAGTCTTCGAGTTAATTCGCTAGCAAAAACAAAATTATTTAATTCTTCGTTATCATCGGTTAACACCTGATGTTTATTGCCTGTCCACCATAATTTTCCTTCATGAATAAAAATTACTTTCTCACCAATTTCCAATACTGAATTCATATCGTGCGTATTGATGACGGTAGTCATTTTATATTCTTGCGTAATTTCACTAATCAAATTATCAATGACGCCGGCCGTACGAGGATCGAGACCTGAATTCGGTTCATCACAAAACAAATATTTCGGATTAACAGAAATGGCTCTGGCAATGGCAACCCTTTTGATCATACCACCACTAAGTTCAGAAGGGAGAAGTTTGTTTGCATTTTCAAGGTTTACACGCTTCAGACAAAAGTTCACTCGTTCTCTTTTTTCCTCAAATGATTGCTTTGTAAACATTGAAAGCGGAAACATCACATTTTCTTCAACTGTTTTTGAATCAAATAAAGCGCCCCCCTGAAAAAGCATTCCAACCTCTTTACGAATGGTCATTTTTTCCTTTTCAGGCATATCTGAAAACACACGATTATCATAAATCACTTGCCCCGAATCTGCCTCATATAAACCAACCAAACACTTCATTAAAACCGTTTTGCCTGATCCGCTTTGTCCAATAATTAAATTCGTTTGCCCATTTTCAAAAGTAGCAGACACATCTTTTAACACCTGATGTTCCTTAAACGACTTTGACAAGTTGCGTACTTCAATCATACTAACATCAATTGAGTTAAAATTAAATCGAATAAAATGATGAGGATGCTTGTATTCACAACAGCCTTTGTACTAGAATTACCCACATCCAATGCTCCACCTTCAGTATTATATCCATAAAAACCTGAAACCGACGTGATGAGAAATGCAAAAACAAGCGTTTTAATAATGGCATAAGTAACAGTGAAGGGATCAAAATCGTAACGCAATCCAGCCATATAATCGGCCAAGGTTACCAATCCCGATAATTCACAAGCCAAATATCCACCCATCAAACTAATAACGACACTGAAAATGATAAGTATAGGATTCATAATCATTGCCGCTGTAATTTTTGGTAAAATCAAGTAATTAATTGGATTCACACCCATAATTTTCAAGGCATCGATTTGTTCCGTTACTTTCATGGTTCCAATCTCGGAAGTGATACGAGAACCAACCTTTCCCACTAAAATTAAGCTAATAATGGTAGGCGAAAATTCTAGGATGATTGATTGACGGGTAACAAAGCCAACCATCGTTAAAGGAATCAAAGGACTGTCAATATTATAAGCTGTTTGAAGAGCAGCAATTCCACCTGTAAAAGCGGAAATAAACAAAACAATACCAAGTGATTCAATACCTAAGCTTTGAAACTCAAACAACAACTGCTTGCGAAAAACACTCCCTTTATCAGGCCTACGAAAGGCTTCTAATAATAAGAGAACATAGCTACCAACAATTCGAACCATAATTAAAAATATTGTTTTTGCTAAGTTAAGGAATATTTGATAATCGGTTTAAGTCAAAATTCTTAATTTTTTCTTTTTAGAATGTATATTAGATTCCCTTTGTTTTCGTTAGTTTTGAAAAATAAATATTTCATTGAATGAAGACACGTCTATTTATCCTTTTATTAATCATAAGCCTTTCGGCGATGTCGTGTCAAACATCCAAAAACACTAATAATAAACGAAGACGGAGCCCGAAAAATTGCAATTGCTCCAGTTGGACCTATCATCTAAACGACCATCAAAAATCCACAGCCAATGCAAAGGTATAAGGAAATATTACAAAAATATCTTCCGGAAGCAGCTGTTGAAGAAGTGTATAAAAGCATTGTCCAGCACAAAATCCATCTTCGGATTACTAAAAATAGAACAACTAAATTAGGCGATTATCGTCCCGCATACAAAGGCCAACCTCATCGTATTTCAATTAATCATAATTTGAATATGTATGCTTTTTTGATCACCTTAATTCACGAAATTGCACACTTGGTAGCATTCGAGAATTATAGTCATCGGATACTTCCCCATGGAAAAGAATGGAAATATTGCTTTAGAGAAATTATGGAACCTTACTTTGGTTTAAACATATTTCCATATGAGATTGAAATAGCCCTCAAAAATTATTTAAAAAATCCCAGTGCATCAAGCAATGCCAATTTAGCTTTAGCTCGGATTTTAAAAAAATATGACACTGAAAATAGTGAAGGTATTACTATCGAAGAATTGCCCGATAAAAGCCTGTTTAAAATTCACAATGGAAAGACTTATGAACGGCTTGAGCAAAGAAGAAAACGCGTAAAATGTTTCTGTCTAGATAATAAAAAAATGTACTTATTCGATCCTCTTGCAAAAGTGCTACCTTTAAGTATTGATGAAACGGACTGATCAAAGAACTATATTTGTTAAATAAAAGCTGAAAAAATGGAAATCAATAAAAACAATTATTGTATCATCATGGCCGGGGGTATTGGAGCCCGTTTTTGGCCCATGAGTAAAACCTCTCGACCCAAGCAATTTATTGACATATTAGGAAGTGGACGAACATTGATACAGCAAACCTTCGATCGATTTTTAACGATTTGTCCTCGAGAAAATATTTTGATTGTTACCAACGAATTGTATCGCCAATTAGTGATGGATCAGTTGGATGGCATTTCTGAAAATCAAGTTTTATGTGAACCCTGCCGTCGAAATACAGCACCTTGCATCGCTTATGCTTGTTATAAAATTCAGCAAGAAAATCCAGAAGCACTGATCGTTGTGGCTCCTTCCGACCATATCATTCTGAAAGAAAAAGAATTTACTGAAATTATTACTACTGCACTAAAAACGTCTGCCAAAAACGATTGGCTAATTACCCTCGGTATTAAACCAAGTCGTCCTGATACAGGATACGGTTATATCCAATTTGATGAAGAAAAGTTAAACGAAATAGATACCAGAATTAAAAAAGTTAAAAACTTCACAGAAAAACCTCAGCTCGAAAAGGCTAAAGAATTTTTGGCTAGCGGCGATTTTTTATGGAATGCTGGAATTTTCATCTGGTCTTTGAAAAGTATACTGACTGCATTTGACACTCATTTACCTAATGTAAATTCCTTATTTAAAGATGGTCTGGGTATTTATAATACTGCAGAAGAACAGGTCTTTGTCGACAAAACTTATCCAATTTGTGAAAATATTTCTATCGATTATGGGGTGATGGAAAAGGCTGATAATGTATATGTATTGGCTTCTGATTTTGGTTGGTCCGATCTTGGAACCTGGGGTTCACTTTATAGTATCCGTGAAAAAGATGCTGAGCAAAATGCGGTTTTGGGTGATCATGTGTTAACCTATGATACAAAAAACTGCATTGTTAATGTACCTAAAGAAAAATTAGTGGTTTTACAGGGACTCGATGACTATATCGTGGTTGAAGACGATGGCGTTTTGCTTATCTGCAAAAAGCAAGACGAACAAATGATTCGACAAATAGTTGATGAGGTCAGAGATAAAAAAGGAGATAAATTTGTATAAAAAAAGAGGCCAATTGGCCTCTTTTTTTCTGTTAAACAATTTGGGTTGAGTAGCTGGACTAAAATTCTACGGGCTCCCCATCCGTTAGATATCTTTTAAAGCTTCCCAGAAACTTAACAGATAACTATGAAATTAACATGGTAGTAGGTTTTGCGCCTACTATACCTTTATACCATTTAATTAAAAATGTCCCGCTATTTTTGATAAATTTTATAAAAAAATTAACCAATAAATTTAATAGACTGAAATATTGTGAGTTACGTTTTATTGCTTAAAACTTAGACGACCAAGTTTAACATTTTTTAATTCAGCCAGCATTTGAAATATCTCTATTTTTGATAAAAAGAATCCAATGTCTAAAAATCCCGAAGTATTTTATAAAAATCAAATCGAATTATATAACGAGCTTTTTAATCGTTTTACAAAGAAAACCGAACGCATTTCTGCTCTACGGGTTATGGTTTTTTTTGTAGGTATTTCAATTATTTACTATTCCACAAACTTTTCTTTTAATACATCTTTACTAAGTACGGCTCTATTCATTATTTCGTTTGGATTCGTTATTTACAATCATGGAAAAGCTCATAAGAAAAGAGAATTTTATGAGATCCTACTAAAAATTAATCAGGCAGAATTAAAATCTTTAAACGGAAATTACGAGGATTTTAAGGATGGCGAAGAGTATAACTCCCCCGAACACCCCTATACCGATGATTTAGATGTATTCGGGAAAAATTCTTTGTTTCAATCAATCAATAGAGCGAGTACTTTTATTGGAACAGATAAATTGGCTGATTGGCTGATCAACCTCTCTAAGGATAAAAACCTCATACAGAAAAAACAAGCTGCTATTGAGGAATTAAGTAAACTTACAAAGTGGAGACAAGTGTTTCGAACCAATGGTTTGCTAATTGATGAAAAACGCCAAGACCAAGAAGATGTCGCTAAATGGGCTAAAATTAAAACTGAATTTAGCAGTCCCGTTTATGTTTGGCTGCTTATTATCGTTCCAATTATTACACTCTCGATGCTACTACTTTGCATTGGGGGTTTCATCCCTGAAAAAGCTTTTTTCCTATATGTTATATTGGTTCCTATTGGCATTTCCTGGAAAAATTTCAAAAAAGTCAATATCATCCACAAACAATTAGGGAAAAAAACAGATCTGCTTAATAAGTACTCTTCTTTAATTAAATCGTTTGAAGGTCAGGAATTTTCATCAGAATACTTAAAAATTGCTCTTGCCGAAATTCATCACAAGCATGAAAAACCAAGTCAGGTTTTGAAAAAATTAGCCAAAATTTCCTCGGCCTTTGATAATCGCTTGAATATGTTGATTGGTGTACTCTTAAATATATTTTTACTTTGGGATTTATTACAAAGTGTCCGTCTAAATCGGTGGAAAAAAAAATACGGGGCACTGCTTCCCCAATGGTTCGAAATGATTAGTGAGTTTGATGCTTTGATTAGTTTAGCTAATTTCCATTATAATCATCCTGAAAATAAATTTCCAATTATAAGCAAGGACGAATTTTATATAGATGCTCAAGACTTAGGGCATCCCATGATTTTAAAAAAAGATCGTGTTGATAATGATATAAAATTCAATGGCTGGAAAAATTTTGTAATCATCACTGGTGCCAATATGGCCGGGAAAAGCACTTTTCTTCGTACGCTTGGGGTCAACCTTATTTTGGCTTCAACAGGGACATCCGTTTGTGCGAATCATTTTGAATGGTCACCCATTGATGTATTCACAAGTTTACGAACCAAAGATTCGCTGGATAAAAACGAATCTTATTTTTTCGCTGAACTCAAACGTTTAAAAAATATTATTGATCGATTAAACAACAATCAACCCTTATTCATTATTTTAGATGAAATTCTGAAAGGAACCAATTCAAAAGACAAGCAGAGTGGGAGTATGCAACTAATTGAACAATTGATTGGATTGAACGCTTCAGGCATCATTGCAACCCACGATTTAATTCTCGGTGAACTCATCAAAACCTATCCCGAAAACATTATCAATAAATGCTTCGAGGTTGAGATCGTGAATGACAAACTTGTTTTTGATTACAAATTAAAAGATGGGGTTTCTCAAAATATGAATGCCACCTTTTTGATGAAAAAAATGGGAATCACCATTTAATCAATTTAAGTTGTCTTGATTTTCTCCTCATTTGTCTAATTTCTTATTTATAAGCAGTCTATTTCGCTTTGTATATAAGAATTCACGAATAATATAATTATTTTCGTAGTCTGAATATTTAACCATCAAAAAATAGATCAATGAAAACAAAAAAAATGATGTCTGTAATAGTATTAAGTATATTATTTACGACAGCTTGTAATCAGAGTGATATGTCAAATGATTATTCCCAAAATGCAATCCCCACTGATATTGCATTAAACCCTGTATCTGATGAAGTCATTCAAAATCGTTTAGCCATTTATGCGCCCTTTGAATTGACCAGTGATGTCAGTCATTTATCTGATAAAGAAAAACAAATGCTTCCTTTATTATTCGAAGCAGCTGATCTAATGCAGGATATTTATTGGAAACAAACCATCGGCGATCGCGATCTCTTTATGAGCCAAATTGCAGATGAAAACACCCGTAAATTTGCGATGATTAATTATGGCCCTTGGGATCGATTAAATGGAAATGCTTCTTTTATTAAAGAAATTGGAGCCAAACCTTTGGGTGCTAATTTTTATCCTACCGATATGACCAAAGAAGAGTTTGAGGCTATTGAAGATTCAAACAAAACAAGTCTATATACGTTAATTCGCCGTGATGAAAACGGAAAATTAAACGTGGTTTGGTATCACGATGCTTATGCTAAGGAAAATACAAAGGCAGCAGAATTATTATTGAAAGCAGCAGAATTAGCCGAAGATGCCGGTTTGAAAAACTATCTCACATTAAGAGCTGATGCATTATTAACCGATAATTATCAGCCGAGTGATTTAGCTTGGATGGAAATGCAAACATCTAATATTGATTTTGTGGTTGGTCCTATCGAAAACTATGAAGATGCTCTTTACGGATACAAAGCAGCCAACGAATCGTTCATCTTATTAAAAGATTTAAAATGGAGCGAACGTTTAGCCAAATTCGGAGCCATGCTTCCAGAATTACAGGCAGGATTACCCGTTGAAGCTGACTATAAAAAAGAGGTTCCAGGTGTTAATTCTGACATGAATGCTTATGATGTGATTTATTATGCTGGTGATTGTAATGCCGGCAGCAAAACTATCGCCATTAATCTTCCAAACGACGAAGAAGTGCATTTACTAATGGGTTCTCGCAAACTACAATTGAAAAATGCCATGAAAGCTAAGTTTGAAAAAATCTTAGTTCCTATCGCTGATATGCTGATCAATCCTGAGCAATTAAAATATATCACTTTCAATGCCTTTTTCGAAAATGTAATGTTCCACGAAGTGGGTCATGCCATGGGTATTAAAAATACTTTGGATGGAAGCAGTACTGTTCGCGAAGCGTTGAAAGAAAAATATTCATCCTTGGAAGAAGGTAAAGCCGACATTATGGGTCTTTATTTGGTCACTAAATTATATGAAAAAGGTGAACTTACCGAAGGCGAAGTCATGGATAACTTTGTGACTTTCTTTGCAGGTATTTTCCGTTCAAGTCGTTTTGGTGCAGCTAGTGCACACGGAAAAGCGAATATGATGCGCTTCAATTATTTCGAAGAAAAAGAAGCGTTTACGCGTGACAAGAATGGTATTTATACGATCAACTTCGAAAAAATGCATGCAGCCATGATTACAATTATGCAGGATATTCTGAAAATTCAAGGTGATGGTGATTATGATGCCGCTGCTAAATGGATCGAAGAAGAAGGCGTTATCAGACCCATGCTTCAAGGAGACTTGGATCGTTTAGGTGCTGCAAACATTCCTGTTGACATTGTATTTGAGCAAGGTGCTGATAAAATCAATTTGAAATAGTACTCAATTATAAACCAAAAATATCTAAAGTGAAAAAACTCATGATCATATTAATTGTTACAGGTATTGGATTTGCGTCTTGTAACCAAATGGGAGAACAACAGGCTGAAAATGTCAACCCATTCTTCCAAGAATACAACACCCCATTTCAAGTTCCTCCCTTTGATAAAATAATGGCCGAACATTATATGCCTGCTTTTATTAAAGGAATGGAAGAAGAGAAAAAAGAAGTGGAAGCCATTATCAATAACCCTGAAGAACCAACCTTTGAAAATACCATTGTTGCCTTCGATAAAAGTGGTTCTTTATTGTCTAAAGTGTCCACAGCATTCTATAACCAAGCGGGAATGAATACTAACGATGCTATTAAAAACATTCAAATGGAAATAGCTCCTCTTCTAGCCGCTCATGGCGATGAGATTAGCCTGAATCCAAAAGTTTTTGCTCGCATCAAAGCTGTTTACGATAATAAAGAAAAATTCAATTTAACAGCCGAAGAATTGTTTATTTTGGAAAGTAAGTATAAAGGATTTGTCCGCAACGGTGCCAATCTTCCTGCAGATAAAAAGGAAATACTTAAAACCATCAACCAACATTTATCTCCACTAGAAGTTAAGTTCGGACAAAATTTATTAGCCGAAACTAACGGATTCCAATTAATCATTGAAAATGAAAAAGATTTAATTGGTTTACCCGAATCTGTAAGGGCTGCTGGTGCTGCTGACGCTAAAGCTGCTGGTTTGGAAGGCAAATGGGTTTTTACAACCCAGCGTTCAAGCATGTATCCATTTATTACCTATTCTCAAAAAAGAGACTTGCGTAAAAAATTATATATGGCGTATACCAATCGTGCAAATCATGATGACGAAAGAGATAATAAAGCTATTGTTGCTCAAATCATGAAGCTTCGTGCTGAAAGAGCTAATTTGTTGGGTTATAAAACACATGCTCATTTAACCCTTGAACCACGTATGGCTGGTGTTCCTGACAATGCTATTAAACTATTAGAACAATTATGGGTTGCTGCTTTACCTATTGCTAAAAGCGAAGCAAAACAAATGCAAGCAATGATCGATGCCGAAGGCGGAAACTTTAAGTTGGCCTCATGGGATTGGTGGTATTATGCTGAGAAAGTACGTCAGGAAAGATATGATCTTGACGAAAATGAAGTGCGTCCTTACTTTGAATTAAACAACGTACGTGATGGTGCCTTTGCAGTAGCTACCAAATTATGGGGACTACAGTT
>JBFFMB010000008.1:0-12843 GCA_041554455.1 Bacteroidales bacterium | reverse complement strand
TTATATTTTTTTTTTTAATATTATAAACGACCCAGTTTCGAAATTCAATTTGACACTCTTAAAGCACAATATCGCATTCATGATTTAGTAAAGATTAGTGGTATTGTAAAAACCTTCTCTGGAAGTAATTTGGGCAATGCTCAAGTAAAATATAATATTTCCCGATCTCATCATTTTTATTGGAGATTTAGTAGACCGAGCTATGGAAATGATAAGGAGCAATTATATGCTGGCGAATTAAAAACGGATGATGACGGTCGTTTTGAAATATCTTTCATAGCTAGTTCGGATGAACGTTTGAACGAGGCTCTCAAAACTATCTATGATTATCAAATAGAAGTGGATGTAACTGATTTAAATGGTGAAACGCAATCTGTTTTAAAGAGCATTCCAATTTCTTATACCAATTTGATATTAGGGAGTAGTATTCCTGCGATTATTGAGAAAAGTATAGATATCATTCCGGTATCGGCGGTTAACTTTAGTGGCCAAAAGCAGGATGTAAATGTTTCGGTCAGTATTTTTAAATTAGAACATCCCTCTATGGCATTCAAAAATAGAGGGTGGAGTAAACCCGATCAATTTGTAATGGATCGTGAAACATTTTATTCCTATTTCCCCAATACACAATATGAGGATGAAAATAATATTGAACGATGGCCAGTTGAAAACCAGGTTTTTCAAGCAGAAATCAATTTAGGTGAAGTTGAGGGATTTAAGATAAATGATTTGTCGGACTGGAATAATGGAGCTTACAAAATGATATTGAAAACCCGCGATCAATATGATGAGGAAGTCAAATCGATTCATTATTTTAATTTGTATTCTTCCGATGACAAAAATTTAGCTTTGCCCAATCTTAATTGGTTTAATCTAAATGAGGATAAGGCTATTCCTGGAGATACTTGTTTTTTTGTCGTTGGTTCATTTGCAAAGAATGTTTCCGTTTTATACGAATTACAACAAAACAATACGGTTATTGTTTATAAACGATTCAAACTTAATCGTGAACAAAAGAAGATAGAAATTCCGATAAGTAGAAACCATATTGGCGAGCTGATTTTAAATGTGGTTTTTATAAAAGACAATGAAATATATAGTCACAAAAAAATAATCAGTGTGGCGGATCCAGAGCGGGAAATCAAAATCAAGCTGGAAACTTTTCGTCCTGTTTTAAGCCCGGGCGGAACGGAAGAGTGGAAGATCAATATTAATGGACATGAAAAGGGAATAGCTGCGGAAGTTATATGTGCTATGACGGATGTTTCATTGGAATCTTTTCGTCCTAATCATTGGAGTTTAGACTTTAATACAATTACGTATAACAATATTAATTGGTCTACCCATTACGGTTTTGGACTGGGTGATGGACGAAATCTTAATAAAAAATATTACGGGAATTATTTTGGAGATATCAATTTTAATTTTGAAGATTTCTTTTGGAATGCTCAAAATCTTGTTGATAAAAATATGAAAAGATCATCCCAATTTAGGATCAGAGGGACTGCCTCGATTGACAAGCAGATGAGCAAAGGGTATAATAATACATTGAATGAAGCCGTTCAATTAAATGAAGTTGTAGCTGAAGATGATTCAGAGGATATGGAGATTTTTTCAGTAATGAAAGCAGACGAATTAGCTATAGCCCCCAAAATAAATATTCGAAAAAACTTTAACGAAACAGCTTTCTTTTATCCTGATTTGCAAACCGATAAAAACGGGAATATCATTCTAAAATTTACGAGTCCAGAGGCGTTGACCCGTTGGAAATTCATGGCTTTAGCACATACCAAAGATTTGCGTACAGCTAAGTTAAGTCAAGAAATTATTACTCAAAAAGAATTGATGCTTAGCCCCAATATTCCTCGGTTTTTCCGCCAAGGAGATACCCTTTATTTTACTACAAAAATTTCGAATTTATCAACTAGAATCATCAAGGGAAAAACCGAATTGCAATTTTTTAATGCCGAAAACAGGCAAAGAGTTGATGCGATGATTTTGGAAGGGGATGACATTCAAAACATTGAAATTCCTAAAAATTCGAGCATTCAAAAAGAATGGAAAATTGCAATACCTGATCATGTCAATGCATTGGTTTATCGCTTAATAGCTTCTGGTAAAAATAATAGCGATGGAGAGGAGCGAATGATCCCTGTTTTATCAAATCGTATGCTCGTGACCGAAAGCTTTCCTATACATATTAATGCTAATCAGTCAAAAACAATGCGTTTTGAGAAACTACTTAAATCGGATAGTTTGGACAGTATAAAACATCATAGCTTGAAATTAGAAATGACCTCCAATCCTAATTGGTATGCCATTCAAGCCTTGCCTCAAATACCAATACCAAATAGTGAAAATGCGATTGCTATATTCAATTGCTATTATGCAAATGCCATGGCTATGCATCTCATGAATTTAAATCCTCGCATAAAACAGGTTTTTGATCAATGGAAAACTATTAGTCCGGATGCATTTTTATCAAATTTGGAGAAAAATCAAGAATTAAAATCGGTTTTGCTAGCTGAAACCCCCTGGTTGATGAATGCCAAAACGGACAGTGAACAAAAACGCCGATTAGCACTATTCTTTGAGTTAAATACCATGGAAAAAGCATTGGGATCTAGTCTTGAAAAACTCTTGAGATTACAATTGTACGAGGGATCTTGGACGTGGTATAAGGGTGGCCGAGGGAATCGTTTTATCACCCAATATATAGTCACGGGCTTACTTCGTTTAAAGAGTAGGGGAGTCTTGAATGCCGAACAATTGGAGGAAATAGAAACCCCAATAAACAAAGCGATTACGTTCTTAAATCGGGAATTAAAAGAAGATTTTGAAAATCTGAAAAAAAGAGAAGAAATTATATTGGATGATGATCATCTAACAACGAATCAAATTCAATATTTATTTGCCTTGAGTTATGCTGAAGAAGCTCCTAAGCTAAGCGAAGATATGCAAACCATTATTGCTTACTATTTGGATCAGGCTCAAAAATATTGGATGAATAGAAATCAATATTTACAAGCAATGATAGCGCTTATTTTATCACGAAATGGGGATGATGAAACCGCAGATTTGATCATGAGATCATTGAAAGAAAGATCTTCAATAAATGAAGAAATGGGGATGTATTGGAAACAAGATCGTGGCTATTATTGGTATCAAGCACCTATCGAAACCCAAGCCTTATTGATTGAGGCCTTTTTGGAAATTCAAAAAGATAAAGCAGCTGTTAGCGAAATGAAGAAGTGGCTCATTAAGCAAAAACAGACTCAAGCTTGGTCTACTGCGAAAGCAAGCGTTGAAGCGGTTAATGCACTGCTTTTAGAGGGGGGCAACGTATTAGCTACAACTGAAAGGGTTCAGGTTAAATTGGGAAAAACACTTATAGAATCGGAGAGCGTGGAGGCAGGAACAGGCTATTATGAAAAGCGTTGGGAAGGTTCAAGCGTTAAAGCTGAGATGGGGAATATTGAGCTCAAAAACAAAAATAAACAAATGGCTTGGGGTGCCTTGCATTGGCAATATTTTGAGGATTTAGATAAGATTACAAGCTATGAAACGCCTTTGAAGATTGAGAAACACTTATTTATAAAGGAAAGAAGTGGATTAGTAGAAAGCCTTGTTCCAATTGATGAAAATAGAATGCTTACAATAGGAGATAAGGTCGTTTCTAGGATTGTAATTAAGGTGGATCGCGATATGGAATTTGTGCATTTAAAAGATATGCGTGCTTCCGCTTTTGAACCTCGAAATGTACTTTCTCGATATCAATATCAGAATGGCTTGGGTTATTATGAAAGCACTAAAGATGCAGCCACTCACTATTATTTCGATCGCTTGCGAAAAGGAACTTATGTTTTCGAATCCGAAATGTTTGTTAGCCAAAAGGGAACATTTTCAAATGGGATAAGCAGCATTCAATGTATGTATGCTCCTGAATTTATGAGTCATTCAGAAGGCATTAGAGTGAAAGTCATCGATTGATTGTTTTTATGGTTGAATGATTATTCAGTTTTTTGTCTACTCTACTGTCTACTTATACTTCTGGATTTTTTTTCTTGGTAAGATAGTGCATGTCTTTAAATTCGATATAGCCCATTTTTTGAAAAGCCATCAATGATTCATGGTTGTAAGATTCGATCAAACAAGCTATGATTTCAATACCAATACTATGAAGGTATTCTTCGGATTTTTGAACAATTAAGTGAGCAATTCCGTGGTTTCTATATTCGGGATGAACAGCTAACCGATTGATCCAGCCTTTGCGTCCATCATGTGTTAAAAGGACTACTCCCACCAATTTTGATTTAATTTCGGCAAGGATAAAATGCGCAATTCCCCGCTTCAGTTCTTCCTGAATTTTTTCGTATCGATCGCGCCCTTGATCCTTGATTGGTAAACCTGCTAATTCCCACAAACCAACCACAGCATTATAATCATCCATGCTGAAATTTCGGAATCGTATTTGAGTTAAATTAATCATTATTTAGTAAAAAACGACTTCACATTTTCGATTTAGCGCTTTAAAGGATTCAATTTTCTTTGGGTTAATATTGGTGTTATAGCACTTAAGCAATTCCAATTTTAAGGTTTCAATCGGACTGATGTTTTTAACCTTTGTATTATAAATCTCAAGATGTTTAAGCTTACTCATGGTCTCAAGATCTTTAAGGTTTTTGATTTGTGTACCTGGACAAATGAGTGTTTCAAGATTTTTAATATTCTTTATTTGTTCAAAGTCTTTGATGGGAATATTTGAAATATCCAAATATTTTAGATTTGGAAGCAACATAATGCTAGACAGATCGCTGATTGGATTATTAGCACATTCAATCAATTCTAAACTCTTTATTTTCTTTAAAGCAAGTAATTGAGTTATTCTTGTTCCCGAAAAACGTAGTTCCTTTAACCAGAGTAAAGTTGTTAACGGATTCAATTTCTTTAGTTGCAGATTATTTGAAATATTAATTTTTTCTAAAGAACTTATTTGGTGAAGCTCCTCTGGGCTTAATGGATCTGAGTAAATTTGGCTTGTTTCACGGAAAACTCGTTCCCAATCATTGCCTAAATTTCGCCACCAAGCTCTTAATTCTCTTGTTCTGAAAAGCACTAAACATTCAGTTGCTTTTTCTTTAAATTTCTGAATCTCAACTAAGTCAATTTTACTATCGTCAGCATAAATCCTTTTTAGTTGAGGAAGTTGTGAAACAGCTTCCAAAGAAGTAATCTCTGTGTTCTCAATATGCAATTCATCTAAGTCATTGAGCTCTCCTAAAAACATGAGTTCGGTGACATTGGTATTGGATAAATTTAAATACTCCAGTTTGTTGAGATTTTTAATCGGAAATAGATTTTTTATCTTGCTCTTTTGGGCATCTAAGTAATTCAAATCAATGAGATCTCTAAGTGGGCTCAAGTCCGAAACCCCCGTATTACTAAAACTCAAATGTTCCAGTCCGATAAGCTTTCGTAAAGGTTCCAAGCTTGTAATTTCTGTCTGATTGCTGATATCAATTGTCTTGATTTTTGGCAGATCGTGCAATTGTTCTGTGCTTGGTTCGGCATTTAATGTTTTATAATTCCTGAACGTATTTTTCCATGATTCATCAAGCCCATTCCACCAACTGCTTAATTCTTCCGACTCGAAAATGACCAAACAATTAGGATTTTTTAGCATAAAATGATTGGCTTCTTCGGCTTTAATTTGTGTAAAATCACAATAAATTTTTAGAAGATGAGTGCTCTGTTCGAGTGGTGAAAGATCTTTGATTTGAGTACTATCTATGACGAGCATTCTGAGTTTTTCTAATCCTTTCAAGGGTTCAAGAGTCTGTATATTCGTAGAAGCAAAATTCAATATTACTAAATTGTGTAAATTCTTTATGGAATCAATAGTCGTGACGTTTGAATTGCTAAAACGTAAATCTTGTAAGTTTTCTAATTTTGATATAGGCAAAAGATCATCAATGGGTGTACGATTAAAATAGAGCCGTTCAAGCAATGAGAAGCTAGCAACTGGAGTGAGGTCCCAAACCATGGTGTTGCTGATATTCAATGATTTTAAATTGGTTGAATAGCGTAATGCTGTTAAGGTTTTCACTTTTGTTCCTTGGCAATCCAACACTTCTAATTTGGTTAAGTTCCGAAGTGGAATTAAGCTCTCTACAGGATTTTTTGCGATGGATATACGTTGGAGTTTAGTCAACTTTGTTAATGGATTGAGATCGCTAATATGCAAGCTGTCGGGGATTTCAATTTCTTCTATTGAAACCAAGTCAGAGAGAAGATTATACATCTGCTCTGGATTAAAAAGTGTGGTGTCATTATAGAACGATCGAAGGGTATCCATTTCATTAATAAAAATGGTATCTTGATTAAAGGCTAGAAAGGTGTCAACTTCTACGAGCAGATTGGTGTCTTTTGAAATAACAAAAAAGGCATCAGAAAAATTAAAAACTTCTGATAATTGTACTGTATCATTTAGCATCCGCTTGCTTCCCAAGAACTCTTTCCAAACTTTTGGCAGCGTATTCCACCAGTTTCGTAATTCTTCGTTTTCGTTGAGTTTAGTAGTATAAATACTAGCAATTTTGAGATCCTGTTTTTCTTCGTCAAGATTGATCTCAATGAAGCGAATTTTATTGGTATTGATGGTATCACCATTAAAAAATTTAGCGCGTAAATTCCGATTGATCTTGAATTTAAAAAACAAATAATTACTATCGCTTAGCTGATGAGTAACTTCTTGGATTGTAAATTTAAATTGAACGTCTTTGAAGAAAAAATCGATGTCTTTTAAATAAGCCTGAATATCTTTATTGGTTGGAACAGTACGCAATTCATCTAGATCGTCTTCTATTTGAACTTCTTCATTCAAAAATATTTTTGTAAAACTTTCATTGATGATAATCTCTTTTTCTTTTTGAGTTGAATTTGCACTCCCAACCGCATTCAATGAAAATTCCAGAAAGCTTAATAACTGAGTGGCTTGGTTTTGATAGGTCTCAATATCTTTTTTAGAGAACTGTAAATCCTTTTTCTTTTCAGCTAAAAGATTTAGCGAAAATAGGCAAGCCCATAAGAAAATTACAACTTTCTTCATATTTGGTAAATTAAGATTACTCTTTAAAGATAAGTTCTTTTAAGACTTCTTTATCTTTTTTGTCAATCTTCAATATGTTTGAAATTAACCAGCCTGAATTGTTTATGTTTCGGTTAAATTTTGATACTTCGAAATACCAATCATCCAATTGAAAAAAATGAAATTTAACATCTTGTATCGTTACAAACTGAAGACTTTGTTTGCGAAATTCGTAAATAAACAAGGTTAAGTAATCCGGTTTGAATTCTTTCTCGGCATATTGTTCGAGTACTGCTTTAGAAGTGAATATTTTCATCAGATTCATAAAATCGAGCTCGTGGCTGAGAGGATGTAAGAATTTTCGTTCCTCCTCAGGGAGCTTATCGGCATCGATAAATTGATTGAGAAAGGGTTCAAAGATTACATTCGTAATGACCCATTTCGACCCAACAGCTTCTTCTTGAATTTTTAAAAAAAGAATAAGGTCTTTTTCCTCCCCTTTATATTTGAAGGTTGTTTTAACTTCAGCAAACCATTCACCCCCATGAAAATCTAAAAATTTCTGTTGATTTTCTTGTGTGCATTTATAAATGAATTCATTTTTAATTAAAGGATCAATGGATGTGTTTTGTTGATCGAATAATAAATCTATGAAATTTCTTCGGTAAGCGGGTTCTTGATATAACTTGTCATTAATGGGCAGACGATCGCCATAGCGATCTTCTTCGCCATTAAATCGCCTGAAAAATTGGTTGACTTGTTTGGTATGCGCATAGAGCATACTTTCGTCTTCGGCAATTTTGTCAAAATATTGCGGGAAAACGGATAATTGTATCAGACTAAGTAAAATGACAAGCCCGCCAAATTTTATTTTCATTTTGAAGTTTCAGTTACTCTAACATCTCCTAAAAGTACATCCCAGAAACCAATAAGTTTTCCGCCAATTTGAGTATGTTTACGTTCTACATAAACGGTAATGTCTTTCTTCGTAGTATCCTTATACATTAACCCATCATCCGACCGACCTTCGAAACGTTGATAGATTGTGATTACGCCGACATATCTTCCGTCGGGTTGCAATTCTAGGTCGCTAATGTATTGAATATTATACCAGCTAATGGTCACACGATCGTAATTTAGAGCCATTAAATGCTCCAAATATTTACGAACGCCATAATAGGTAATTTCTTTTTTGTATAAGGAGGATACTCCGATCTGACTATCATCGGCAAACAACTCAAGGGTTCGTTCAATGACACGATTCGCTTCAGAAAATGGGGTTTCTTTACTTCCCACGATTGAAACATATTTACTCAAATCCCTGATCTTTTCCATGGCTAAACTGTCGATGGCAAGTTTTCTTTCGGGACTAATTGGTGCTTGCGAAAAAGCCGAAGAAGCTATTGATAAGCAAAATAGGGCAACTAATAATATTTTGATTTTAGACATGGTTCTTAATTTTTAATAAGTTCGATTTCAGTTATTTTCCCGTTTTTATCTAATACAAAAGACTCGATTTCTTTATCAAAATTCTTAACGTCTTTTAAATATTCTAGATATTTTTTGATAGTCGTTGGACGATCATAATCCTTCACCCCATTTTCCTGACTGATGATAATTAGTAAGGGAACATCGCTTGCTGCATATAATTTGAGTGTTTTTGCAATTTGGTTATTAGCCTGTGTAAAACTCTTTGCATTTGCCACTGCTTTAAACCCATCCAAAATACTCTTACGGAAAACAAATTGTTGTTGTTTTTCACTTTCTTTAGATGACTGAATATCTCTTTCTTCACGTAAAACATCAAGAACTTCGTCAGCATGAACAATTAAATCCTGTACTTCCTGATCTTGAAAATCTTGTTTTTTGATCGAATTCAATCGGTATTCTTTTTCATCAAGACTCATAGATCCTTGATCGTTTATAATTGCAAGGAGGTCTCTTTTAGCTTGTCCAATTTGTTGTTCAATAGAGCCGGCGGTCGTTCAATCTGTATTTTGCACTGCATTTTGCTTGCTTTTGCAGCCGGTAAATGAAACAGAAAATATGATAAAAGAGAATACGATCACCCCGATCTTCAATAAATTATTCTTCATAAGTGTTGATTTAAAATTTGAAATTCACTACAATACATTTGTAATAGGCGTTAACAAAATTATTTATTTTATACATTTATAACTAATTATGTACCATAAAAATTATACAATCCCAATATTTATTCCTGAATTGGCCTGTCCTTTTCAGTGTTTGTACTGTAACCAACAGAAAATCAGTGGTACTTTGAGTATTCCTACGGATGAGGAAATTCATAAAATTATTGAAGATCACTTAAAAACAATCCCTGAAAACAGCCATATTGAAATAGGTTTTTTTGGAGGTAATTTTACCGGAATTCCGATGAGTGAGCAACAGCATTTTTTAGAACAAATTCAAGATTATCTCCACCAAGGGAAAATTCATTCAATTCGTTGTTCAACCAGACCTGATTATATCAATGATGAAGTGCTTGAGTTATTGAAAAAAAACGGTGTTAAAAGCATTGAATTGGGTTCACAATCCTTGGATGACGATGTTTTGACATTAGCAGGTAGAGGCCACTCTATTGAAGATACGATTCGGGCATCCGAAATGATCAAGGGTTTTGGATTTAACTTAGGCTTACAAATGATGATTGGCCTACCGGGAGATACGAAAGAAAAATCCCTTTTTACAGCCCAAAAAATAATTGAATTGGGAGCTGAAAACACACGTATTTATCCCACCTTGGTGATTCGAGATACAAAACTGGAAGAGCTTTATAAAAAAGGAAAATATAAGCCGCTCAGTTTGCATGAAGCGGTTGATTGGACAGCGGATATCCTTGAGTTATTTGAACAAGCCAATGTAACAATTTTACGAGTAGGCTTGCATCCTTCCGAGGGATTATTGGATGGCAGTGAATTAATAGCGGGTCCCTTTCATCCTTCTTTTCGGGAATTGGTTTATACCGAAATTTGGCGTAAACAATTATTGAATCTTGAAAGTGATGCTGATTCGGTATTGATATCTGTTAACCCAAAAGAATTAAATTATGCCGTGGGTTATCAATCCTCAAATAAAAAATGCTTGAAGGAAAAATATGCCTATGTTAAATTTGCAGTAGATTTAAAACTTAAGAATAGAGAATTCCATGTTGATTATCGTTGATAAAAAAGCACCAAAAGAAGCAAAATTAGTACTTGCCAAGTATGGAGAATTAATGGAGTTTGAAACTTCCGACATTGTGTATGAAGCCATTTCTGGCCATCCGGATATTTTTTTTAGTCAGATAGGAACGCAATTGGTTGTTGCCCCGAATTTACCTGAATCCTATATTCAGCAATTAAAGGATGAAAAAATTAAGTTTGTTTTTGGAGAAGCTCCCGTTGGAGCAAAATACCCAGAAAGTTCAAAATACAATGTGGTGGCTGATGATGATTATCTGATTCATAACTTTCGAAATACCGATTCAGCAATTACCCAATTGGCTGACGATATGGATTTGATTCAAGTGGATCAGGGCTACACCAGATGCAATCTGATCCCTTTGGGGAATAAGCATTATATAAGCTCTGATAAAGGCATTGAGCGCACGTTAAAGCGTTATGATTTGGAAGTGCTTTATGTCGATCCTGATGGGATCCAATTAGCGGGATATAAAAATGGTTTTATTGGTGGGTGTGTTGGAATAAAGGGAAAGCAATTGTTTTTGATGGGTCGATTAGATCACCTAAAAAACAGTCATGAAATCAGCGGATTTTTGAAAAAGCAAGATTTTGAAATCATTGAACTTTATAAGGGACCTTTATTTGATGGAGGAAGTATATTATTTTTGTAATTTCGCAGCCTAAAAATTTATATTATGTTACGGACACATACTTGTGGAGCACTGAATATTCAAAATGTTGGACAAAGCGTTAGCTTGAGCGGATGGGTCCAAAAATCGCGTGATTTGGGTGGAATGACTTTCATTGATTTACGTGATCGCTATGGCATTACCCAATTGGTTTTTAATATGGATACCGATGCTACATTATGTGAGCAAGCCCGTAAATTGGGGCGTGAGTTTGTAATTCAGGCCAAAGGCAAGGTATGCGAAAGAAGTAATAAAAATAAAAAAATTCCAACCGGGGAAATTGAAATTACCGTTTCTGAATTTGTGATCTTGAATAAATCCAAAACTCCTCCATTTACCATCGAAGATGAATCGGATGGGGGAGAAGAGTTACGGATGAAATATCGTTATCTGGATTTACGTCGTAATCCTTTACGGAAAAATTTGGAATTGCGTCATCGCATGTCTATCGAAACACGAAAATATCTGGATAAACAAGAATTTTTCGAAATTGAAACTCCTTATCTCATTAAATCTACTCCCGAAGGAGCCCGCGATTTTGTAGTGCCTTCGCGCATGAATGAAAATCAATTTTACGCTTTACCCCAATCACCCCAAACTTTTAAGCAATTGTTGATGGTGGCTGGTTACGATCGTTATTATCAGATTGTGAAATGCTTCCGCGATGAAGATTTACGTGCCGACCGTCAACCTGAATTTACCCAGATTGATTGCGAAATGGCTTTTGTGGATCAAAATGATATTTTGGACACCTTTGAAGGATTAGCCAAGTACTTATTTAAAACAGTAAAAAATATAGAAATCGAAGAATTCCCACGCATGTCTTATGCTGATGCCATGCGTTTATATGGGTCGGACAAACCAGATCTTCGTTTTGGAATGGAATTCGTTGAAATGAATGATGTAGCTCAAAACAAAGGCTTCAAAGTATTTGATGATGCCGAATTGGTGGTGGGTTTTTGTGCTGAAGGATGTGGCGAATATACTCGTAAGCAGTTGGATAAATTGACTGATTTTGTAAAACGCCCTCAAGTGGGTGCCCTCGGAATGATTTATTTGAAATGCAATGAAGACGGTACTTTCAAATCGTCAGTTGATAAATTCTTTGATGAAGATGCCTTAAAAACATGGGCTGAAAAATTGAATGCGAAAGCGGGCGATTTGGTATTGGTTTTGTCTGGCGAAGCCGAAAAAGTTCGCAAACAGCTTTGTGAGTTACGTTTAGAAATGGGTAATCAGCTTGGATTAAGAGACCCGAAAGTATTCAAACCGCTTTGGGTGGTTGATTTTCCTTTATTGGAATGGGACGAAGATAGCGAACGTTATCATGCCATGCACCATCCGTTTACTTCGCCAAAACCTGAAGATCTTCATTTACTCGAAACTGATCCAGGAAATGTTCGTGCCAATGCTTACGATATGGTCATCAATGGTTCGGAAATTGGGGGTGGCTCCATTCGTATTTTTGATAAAGATCTCCAAAAAAGAATGTTCACTCTCCTCGGTTTTTCGGATGAAGAGGCGCAAGCTCAGTTTGGTTTCTTGATGAATGCCTTTGAATTTGGAGCTCCTCCTCATGGTGGTATTGCACTTGGATTTGATCGTATCGTTGCTCTGTTTGGAGGTTCTGATTCTATCCGCGACTTTATTGCCTTCCCTAAAAATAATTCGGGAAGAGATGTGATGATTGACTCACCATCACCCATAGCTCAAACGCAATTAGATGAGTTGAAACTTAAAATAGTAAAAGAATAACTTTGAATCATTCATAGATTTATTAAAAAGCCCCATCCTGAAAATCAGGATGGGGCTTTTTAAAAAATCTATGAATGATTCAAAGTTATTCTTTTACTATTTTAAGTTTCAACTCATCTAATTGCGT
>JBFFMB010000007.1:0-13173 GCA_041554455.1 Bacteroidales bacterium | reverse complement strand
TTCCAATTGTTCTTCCTCTAATTCGGTATGCATGGGCAAGGAAATTACTGAGTTGCAAAGCATTTCAGTTACAGGGAAATCACCTTCTTTATAGCGAGGATCTGTATACGCTTTTTGCATATGCAAAGGTACCGGATAATAAATAGGAGCCGGAAAACCTTTGGCTTGTAAAAATTCGTGCATGGCATTACGATCAACATTCTTAGTCACCAAAGTATATTGATGGAAAACATGGGTTGAACGTTCAAATTTTGCAGGAGTCACCAAATTGGGATGATTCTTAAAAGCATTATTGTAATAATCGGCTGCTTTATTACGCGCAGCACAATACTCATCCAAATGACTAAGTTTAACATCCAATAATGCTGCTTGAATGCTATCTAAACGAGAATTCACCCCAATCAAATCGTGGTAATATCTTACAGTCATACCGTGATTTGCAATGATGCGACATGGTTTGGCCAATTCATCGTCATTGGTGAAAATAGCACCCCCATCACCATAAGCGCCTAAGTTTTTTGAAGGGAAGAAAGAAGTACATCCAATGTCTCCGATTCCACCAGATTTTCTAGAAGTCCCATCTTTAAAAATATAATCTGAACCTATGGCTTGACAATTATCTTCAATAATTTTTAGATCGTATTCTTTGGCAATGTCCATAATGGCTTCCATGTCCGAACATTGTCCAAAAAGATGAACAGGAACGATGGCTTTTGTTTTTGGAGTAATTGCTCTTTTGATGGCTTCCGGATCAATGTTGAATGTCTCAGCATCAACGTCAACCAAAACCGGTGTCAGTTGAAGTAAAGCAATCACTTCGGCAGTGGCAATAAAAGTGAAGGAAGTTGTAATTACTTCATCCCCTGGTTTCAATCCTAAGGCCATCATCGAAATTTGTAAAGCATCTGTTCCATTCGCACAAGGAATGACATGTTTCACACCTAAATATTTTTCAAGATTGGCTTGAAATTGGTGAACGGCAGGACCGTTAATATAACTTGAAGAATCCAAAACCTTATGGATAGCCTCGTCAACTTCTGCTTTAATTTTTTGGTATTGACCTTGCAAGTCAACCATTTGAATTTGTTTCATTATATTCGATTCGTTTGTTATTTTTTTAACGATGCAAATTTATAGATAATTGCATAGCGTCAAAATTAAATGTTCTTAATTATTCTTAATTGAGCTAATTTTACTCTCAATTGCTTAAATTTGCTAAAATTCCTTCAAAGGAATCATAAATGAATCACCATGATGAAATTTATTTACAACTTATTTGTTCAGATTTATAGCCTATTAATTAAACTCGCATCATTATTTGATGTCAAGGCCAGAAAATGGATAATCGGTCGGAAAACAGTTTTTGAAGAGATTGAGAACGCGGTTTCTCCGAATGATAAAATCATATGGATGCATACAGCTTCTTTGGGTGAATTTGAACAAGGGCGCCCTGTTATCGAATCGCTGCGAAAAAAATTCCCCAATCATAAAATTGCCTTGACTTTTTTTTCTCCTTCGGGATATGAGGTCCGGAAAAATTACGACCAAGTAGATCATGTTTTTTATCTTCCAATGGACACCAAAAAGAATGCAAAGCGATTTGTGAAATTACTTCATCCAGAACTCACTATTTTTGTGAAGTACGAATTTTGGTATAATTATTTGAATGAGTTGAATAAACTAGGGAGACCCGTTTATTTTATTTCATCGATTTTTAGAGCGGATCAATACTTTTTCAAATGGTATGCTGGATGGTTTCGTGAGCAATTAAAATTGATTACTCACTATTTTGTTCAAAATGAAAATTCCATTGATTTATTAAACAGCATAGGAATTTACAATATTTGCTTGAGTGGCGATACACGTTTCGATCGGGTGTATGATTTGGCTCAGCAATGTCAACAATTTCCACTTATTGAAAAATTTAAAGGCGAAAGCCCCTTGTTTATTGCAGGGAGTACTTGGTCTCCAGATGAAGAAATCCTCTTTCCCTTAATTACAGAACATCAAAAGCTGAAGTTTATTATTGCTCCTCACGAAACCAAAACTGAACGGATTCGTCAAATTATGAAGAAAATGGGTTCGAAAGCACTCTTGTTTTCGAAAGCTACTGATGAAACCATTAAAAATGCACAAGTGTTGATTATTGATTCGGTGGGGCTTTTGGCTCATCTGTATCAATATGCCGATGTTTGTTATATAGGCGGCGGTTTTGGTGTGGGTATTCATAATATTCAGGAACCCGTCACCTTTGGTAAACCAGTAATCTTCGGTCCTAATTTTGAAAAATTTAGAGAAGCCCGTGATCTGCTCGAAAGAGGAGGCGTATTTACGATAAAAAATGCGGCTGAATTGGAAGAAACAACAAAAGCGTTATTCACTGATATAAATATGCTCAAAGAAGCCTCTATTATTTGTGTTTCTTATGTAGATGAAATGCGAGGTGCAACGGATGCCATTATGAGATTTATTAATTCACATCCCAAAATTTAAACAAAATACGATGAATACCACACTCAAAAAAGCTAAAAAATACGATGCAAAATCTAATTTGCTTTTGCTGATCAAGGATGTTAAAGAGATTCCATTGGAATTACTAAATACGAACGAGTTAGATTATATAAAACTTGAATTAAAGAATAAAAAGGAAATCATTGCACTCAATCATTTTCCTTCTTGGATTTATGTTTTACTTCAAAAAGAAGAAAAGGATGATTTTAAGCGATTAGAGAACTATCGAAGAAATGGGACTAAGCTTGTAGAAATAGCCAATAAACAAAAGCTGAGCGATTTGACTGTAGTTGATTTTATAAATCAAAAAGAGGAGCTTCTTGCTCTGGCCGAAGGTATGCTTTTAGCCAATTATCAGTTTTTGAAATATATGACCAAAGAAATTGACGACAAGATAAACAACTTACGTAAAATTAATTTGGTTTCTGATCAGATTTCGGATAAGGATGTCGTTGAATTGAACACTATTATCGAGGGAAATGAAGCTGCTCGAACCTTTGTAAACGAGCCATTGGTTTATTTAAGTGCGGAGAAGTTTTCTGAAGAAATCACCAAACTCCTTTCAACAACCAAAGCCAAAGTAGAAGTTTTTCATAAACAAAAAATTGAAAGCTTAAAAATGGGTGGTTTACTCGCCGTTAACAGAGGGAGTATTGATCCACCAACCTTTACCATCATCGAGTGGAAACCCGAGAATGCTAAAAATAAAAAGCCCTATATTTTTGTGGGGAAAGGCGTTGTGTTTGATACGGGGGGAGTGAATATTAAACCCGGTGATTATATGAACGACATGAAATCAGATATGGGTGGCGCCGCTGCCGTAGCAGGAGCCCTTTATACCATAGCTAAAAATGAATTACCCATCCATGTAA
The DNA here is from genome assembly GCA_041554455.1 of Bacteroidales bacterium. Lineage (GTDB taxonomy): Bacteria > Bacteroidota > Bacteroidia > Bacteroidales. The sequence goes on along the minus strand of JBFFMB010000007.1, from coordinate 9,790 downwards.
TTGGTTTGATTCCCGCAACGGATAATCGTCCGGATGGGAACGCTTATGTCCCGGATGATGTAATCACCATGTTTGATGGAACGACAGTAGAAATTAAAAATACTGATGCCGAAGGCCGTATCATATTAGCGGATGCCTTAGCTTATGCCAAAAAATATAATCCCGAATTGGTGATAGATTTGGCCACTTTAACGGGGGCGGCTCACCGTGCTATTGGAATTCATGGCATCGTTGCAATGGGGAAAGATTCGGATAAAGAATTTGCGAACTTGGATGAAAGTGGATATAGGGTTCACGAACGTCTGGCTCATTTTCCTTTTTGGGATGAATATGACGAGGAAATTAAATCGCCTATAGCCGATATTAAAAATCTAGGTGGAGAACTGGCTGGAGCGATCACAGCGGGGAAATTCTTAGCCTATTTTACCGATTATCCATACATTCATTTGGATATTGCAGGACCAGCCTTTTTAACAAAACCCGATCATTATAAATCTCGTGGCGGAACAGGAGTAGGGGTTCGTTTATTGTACGACTTTATTAAGCAGAAAGTATAATGTTATCAGTACAAATAGATGAATTATGCTATTAGTAAATTGAAGCATTAAGTTTATATTTGTACAATAAATTTTTTTATAAAATGAATAAATCTCAAGATAAAAATAAGAAAGTACGGATAGGGATTACCCATGGTGATTTTAATGGGGTAAGTTATGAGTTGATTATAAAATCATTTTCGGATAATCGCATAGTGGAATTATTTACGCCCCTTGTTTATGGTTCCTCTAAGATTGCTTCTTTTTTTCGTAAGGCATTGCATGTAGGCGAGTTTAATTTTAATGTTATTCAAAAGGGAGAACCCCTCAATCATAAGCGAGCCAATTTAATCAATATTTATGATGAAGAGGTGAAGGTGGAAATCGGCAAATCGACTGAGATGGCCGGGAAATTAGCATTCCTTGCCTTAGAAGAAGCGGTTGAAGGACTCAAAAATGATGAGATTGATGCCGTTGTTACGGCTCCAATCAATAAGCAAAATATTCAATCCGAAGAATTTGATTTTCCTGGGCATACCGAATATTTTGCCAAAAAATTTGATTCCGAAAATCATTTAATGTTGATGGTTTTCGAAAATCTTCGTTTGGGTGTTATTACAGGTCATATGCCACTGAAAGATGTGTCGTCCGTTTTAACTGTTGATCTGATCGTGAATAAAGTCCGAACCATGAATGAAAGTTTGATCAAGGACTTTGGTATTCGGAAACCAAAAATTGCACTCTTGGCTTTAAATCCACATGCCGGGGATGATGGTTTATTGGGTCAGGAAGAAACTGAGGTGATTATTCCTGCCGTAAATAAATCAAAGGAAGAAGGTTTCTTGGTTTATGGACCTTATCCAGCAGATGGTTTCATAGGTGCACGAACTTATCGTGATTTTGATGGAGTATTGGCTATGTATCATGATCAAGGAATGATTGCTTTTAAATCATTGGCTTTTGAATCGGGTGTTAATTTTACAGCCGGATTGCCTATTATTCGTACATCTCCTGCACACGGAACAGCTTATGGGATTGCAGGAAAGAATATGGCTTCAACTGAGTCATTCCACAATGCCATTTATTTGGCTTTGGATATCTACAAGAATCGCCAAATGCATGCAGAGCTAAATGAAAACCCTCTTCAACATCAAAAAGAAGAATTAGTGAGTAATAATAAGGGCTCACGAAAAGCTGAAAATTAAATCAATATTTATGTCGAATTCTGAGTATTCGGTAAGCGAGTTTACTGCTATTGTCAATGGTCAGCTCTATGAAAGTAGTGTCAAACATAGTAATATCAGCGATATCCTAATCGACAGTCGAAGGTTGATCAGTGCGAAGCAGTGTGTGTTTTTTGCACTTGTCAGCAAGCGCAACGATGGTCACAAATACATTGCTGAACTTTATAAAAAAGGAATTCGTCATTTTGTCGTTTCAAAACTACCTAAAGAGCAAGAGGACTTTAAAAAAGCAAACTTTATTCTTGTTAAAAACACCTTGAGCGCCTTGCAACGTTTGTGTGCATATCGCCGGAAACAATTCGATATTCCTGTGATAGGAATCACGGGGAGTAATGGAAAAACAATCGTTAAAGAATGGCTATATCAGCTACTCAACGAAGATAAAAATGTGATTCGAAGTCCCAAGAGTTATAACTCACAAATTGGAGTTCCATTATCGGTTTGGCAAATGAATGCTTCGCATGACATTGGAATCTTTGAGGCAGGTATTTCGGAACCTGATGAAATGGAAAAATTACAATCCATCATAAAACCAACTATTGGGATATTCACAAATGTGGGGCATGCTCATGATGAAGGCTTCATTAATCACGAGCAAAAAGCAGGCGAAAAGCTAAAATTATTCACCCGCGTTGATACGCTGATTTATTGTTTAGATCATCCAAAAATTCAAGGTGTCATTATTCGCTCCGGCATTTTGGAAAATGTAAAACCTTTTACGTGGAGTACAAAAACCAAGGCCGATCTGTTTATTTCAAAAATTGAAAAAGAATCAAACGGAACTCAAATTAGGGGCACCTATAAAGAGGAAGAAAAAGAAATTGACATCCCATTTTCAGATAATGCATCTATTGAAAACGCCATTCATTGTTGGGCATGCTTGCTTCATCTAGGCTATGATATGAATACTATTGCGAAGCGGATGGATAAATTAAGTCCCATCGCTATGCGTTTAGAGCTTAAGGAAGGAATCAATAATTGCTCAATTATCAATGATAGTTATAATTCAGATATTAATTCCATCCGTATTGCACTTGATTTTCTTTCACTCCAAAAGCAACATAAAAAGAAAACGTTGATCCTTTCGGATATCTTACAAAGTGGACGGAGCGAAGTTGAATTATACGATTACATCAACGAATTATTGGAGAACAATCAGGTAACAAAAATTATTGGTATTGGTCCAACAATTAGTAGTCAGGCTGATCGATTCTCAATTGAAAAATACTTTTATGCATCCACCGAAGAATTTCTTTATAAGCATGCGTTTGCTAGCTTTCTTAACGAAAGTATTTTATTGAAGGGAGCTCGTGTTTTTGAGTTCGAGCAAATAAGTAAGGCCCTCCAACAAAAAGCCCACGAAACTGTTTTGGAGATCAATTTGAATTCGGTAGTTCACAATCTGAATTATTATCGTTCTAAATTGGTGAATCCAAAAACAAAGATCATGGCGATGGTCAAAGCTTTTTCGTATGGAAGTGGAAGTTTCGAAATTGCCAATTTATTGCAATATCATAATATTGATTATTTAGCAGTTGCTTATACGGATGAGGGTGTTGAATTGCGTAAAGCAGGAATCAAAACCCCTATTATGGTGATGAATCCAGACGCTCAGGGTTTTGATGCTATGATCAAACATAATCTGGAACCCGAAATTTATAGTTTCCGTATCCTTGATTTACTGGATCGATCCATTCGTAAAAATATTATCCCCGACAATAAACCAATTAAAATTCATATTAAATTGGATACTGGTTTGCATCGTTTGGGTTTTGATGAAACAGAACTGGACGAATTAATTCGTCGGATGACTACCAATAAATCATTATATGTTCAATCCATATTCTCGCATTTATCTGCGAGTGGAGATTCAACACATGATGATTTTACTCGCCTACAGATAAAACGCTTTAACGAAATGAGTGAGACTATCTTGAAAGAGGCGGATGATCACCCCATCATGTTGCATATTTTAAATTCGGCAGGTATTGGTCGCTTTCCAGAGGCTCAGTTAGATATGGTTCGCTTGGGAATTAGCATGTATGGCGTTGCTATGAATAAAGATGAGCAAAGCGCTTTGGAAAATGTGACAACAATGAAATCCAGTATCTCTCAACTCAAGCACATAAAAGCAGGGGATACCATTGGTTATAACCGAAGCGGAAAAGTATCGAATGACATGACTATTGCTATTGTCCCTGTGGGATATGCTGATGGCTTAAGTCGTTTATTGGGAAATGGGAAGGGCAAACTTTTCATCAATGGCAAATTTGCGCCATTTGTTGGAGACATCAGTATGGATATGTGTATGGTTGATGTAACGGATATTATTGCCAAAGAAGGCGATACCGTTATTATTTTCGGTAAAGAACAACCCATTGCTGAGATAGCAAAGGATATGAAAACCATTCCGTATGAAATTCTCACAGGAATTAATCGGAGGGTAAAACGAATTTATTTTCAGGAGTAAATTGCATCTATACGCCTGATTTGAAAAATCATATCAAATATTTTCCTATTTTTGAATAGAAGAAAAACGCAATGGAAGATTTTATATACATATTAGCAGGTGTTGCATATTTGGCCTACTCGATTTATAGCGCGGGTCAAAAGAAAAAAAAGAAGCTTGAAGAAGCCCAGCAGCAGCCTTATGTAGAAACTGAAGTGAAGACTTCGGAACCTTCTATAAAAAAAGAATCAGCTCCTTCAATTTTTGATGAAATATTGGGTTTGCAGAATTTTGAGTTTAATTCAGAAGAAGAATTATATGACGAAGTTGAAGAGGACTTCGTCGAAGAGGAAATTATCGATGTTGTTCCTTCTGAAGAAGGCATTCGAACTACTAAAATCCAATCAAGTATTGAGCTATTTGAAAGTCAAGAGGAAGAATCTATTGTGCAATTGGATGAGAAAGAGAAGAGTATCGATTATGAATTTAATCTTAGAGATGCTATTATTTCATCCGAAATATTGAATCCGCCATATATTGATAGGTAATTATATCAAGTTTTTATTAATTTTGCAAAATGATGTTAAAAAGACTTATCTTTATACAGCAATGGAACGTCACTAAGTTGTGTGGACACCGAATTTAGTTTCGGCTCCTCAATACATTTAAATTTTACGAATATCAAATTTATAGAGGACCTTTTTAAAGGTTCTTTTTTATCTTTTATGAAACAAACAAAAACGATAGTCATGTCTGAAATTAAGTATTATACTGAAAAAGGCTTGGAGAAGTTAAAAAAGGAGTTAGAGCAGTTAATGAAAGTGGAACGCCCAAGCATTTCACAGCAAATTGCTGAAGCTCGCGATAAAGGTGATTTGTCGGAAAATGCTGAATATGATGCTGCAAAAAATGCACAAGGGATGCTTGAGCTTAAAATTGCTAAATTACAGGAAGTCATTAGCAATGTCCGTGTTATTGATGAGACAAAATTGGATAATACAAAGGTTTTAATTTTAACAAAAGTGAGAATTAAAAACCTCAAAAATAATGCAGAAATGACCTATACTCTAGTCCCTGAAAAAGAGGCTGATTTAAAAGCTGGAAAATTATCGGTATCCTCACCTATTGCTAAGGGTTTGCTTGGTAAAAGCATCGGCGATCAAGCTGTGATTACGGTTCCTGCAGGGGACATTACATTTGAAATCATGGAAATAAGCAGAGATTAACAAACCTATTAAATGATGGAATCTATATTCACACGAATAGTACAAGGCGAAGTTCCTTCCTATAAGATAGCGGAGGATGAAAAGTTTTATGCTTTTTTGGATATTAATCCTTTATCAAAAGGTCATACTTTAGTCATTCCCAAAGTGGAGGTCGATTATATTTTTGATCTCGATGATGAACGCTTTTCTGAACTCCATTTGTTTGCAAAGAAAGTAGCTAAAGCTATTGAAAGTACGATTGAATGTAAACGAATTGGGGTGGTCGTTTATGGATTGGATGTTCCCCATGCTCATATTCACCTTATTCCTTTGATTGAGGGGAATGAAATTAATTTTACCCGCGAAAAGCTGAAACTCAGCCAAGAGGAATTTACGTCCATCGCGAAAGCCATTAATCAATCTTTTAGGAAAATATAATTGTTTTTGTCAATCCGGTTTGAGCAAGAATTTTAAAATATCTTTTCGGAGATGCTGAACCGATGTGAAACGCAGCTTGGCTTAGCCAATCAAGTTCAGCATGACGTAATTAAAAGGTCTCTAGTCTAGTTTCTAATGTCTTTTTTTAATACGCTCTCTCGTTTCTGCCTTCAATATAATTGATGAATGAACGATTCACCACACGATTTCCTCCAGGAGTAGGATAATTCCCTGTAAAATACCAATCACCTGTATGTTCTGGACTAGCCGCATGAAGATCTTCAATGGTTTGATAAACAATTTCAACATCAGCATTCACCTCTTTATGAGTAAGTAATTCAGAAATTTTGGCTGAGATTTGAATAGCTGTAAATGGATTATAAATTTCCTTTACATGATTTACGACTTCATTCACGGGCAACTCTTCTTGAGCTTTACATTTCAGATAAACCTCATTGATGATGTGCGATTGCTTAGTGTCGTGAAGCAATTCAATGGCTGCTTTGAAAGCGATAAAATCGTTTAATTTCGACATATCAATACCATAACAATCAGGATAACGAATTTGAGGAGCTGAAGAAGCGACCACAATTTTCTTTGGATTTAAGCGATCGAGTATACGAATGATACTTTGTTTTAAGGTTGTTCCTCTAACGATCGAATCATCTAATACTACTAAACTATCAATGTTTGGACGAACGGTTCCATAAGTCACATCATAAACGTGAGCCACCAAATCATCACGTTGAGTGTCTTGAGTAATAAAGGTTCTAAGTTTGATGTCTTTTACAGCGACCTTTTCTATACGTGGTTTCAGGGCTAAAATTTCATCCAATTGATGGCTATCGCATTTCCCTCCCAATTGGATAATTTTGTCTTTTTTGATGGTGTTGCAGAAATTGTCCATTTCTTCCATCATTCCTCTGAAAGCAACCGAAGCTGTATTTGGAATATACGAAAATACCGTTTTTTCAAAATCAAAACCTACTGCTTTTAAAACATTTGGAACCAAAGCTCCTCCCAGTTTTTTGCGTTCTTTATAAATGTCAATATCGGTACCTCTCGAAAAATAAATGCGTTCGAATGAACATGCTTTTCGTTCTAAAGGTTCAGTAATTTGAAGTTCTTCGCAACGGCCATCTTTTTTTACTATTAAGGCATGTCCGGGTTTCAGTTCTTGAACCTGATCACTGGTTAAATTAAAGGCTGTTTGAATAACCGGACGCTCTGAAGCCGCAATCACAACCTCATCATCCTTATAATAAAAAGCGGGTCTTATTCCTGAAGGATCACGAAATACAAAAGAATCCCCATGACCAATCATTCCACCAATAACATAGCCCCCATCCCAATGTTTCGATGATTTTTTTAATATCGATTGAACATCCAGATTTTCAGCTATCAGATCACTAATCTCACGTTTTGAATGTCCCTGTTCTTTAAATTTATAGTATAATTCATCATTGGATTCATCCAAAAAATGACCAATTTTTTCGAGTATGGTTATGGCATCAGAGGTTTCAACAGGATATTGACCATATTCAATGAGCTCATTGAATAACTGGCTCATATTGGTTAGATTAAAATTTCCAATGACGGCCAAATTTCTTGTTTTCCAATTATTTTTTCGGATGAAGGGGTGGAGTGCTGAAGTTGTATTTCCACCAAATGTTCCATAACGGAGATGGCCAATATAAAGTTCTCCAACAAAATCGATATTGTTTTTTAACCAATCGACATCATTTAAGCGAGCAGGGTTTTCGTTTTTAACCGCTTCTAATTTCTCATAAACCGTATTGAAAATATCTTTAATGGCTGTTGAAGAATTTGAGCGTAAACGATTAATATATTTATTTCCTGGCTCCAGATCAAATTTTACGTTGGCAATTCCGGCACCATCTTGTCCACGATTGTGTTGTTTTTGCATCAATAAATGCAGTTTGTTTAAGCCATATAATGCAGTTCCGTATTTCGATTGATAGTATTCAAGAGGTTTAAGGAGTCGGACAAGTGCAATTCCGCATTCATGTTTAATCTGATCGCTCATTATGTCGAATTTAAATTCTTTGCAAAAATAAGAAATATTGAAAAGCTTTTGCGCTTAAAGAATAAGTTTTACTTTTATGCCTCTTATTTTAAAAGATTGTTTGATATGATTCGAGAAGCTACGATAAAGGATATGGACACTATCATTGATTTTCAACTGAAAATGGCCATGGAAACGGAAAATATAGCACTAGATATAACTATTTTAAAGTCAGGCGTAAAAACCTTATTTGAAAAACCTGAAAAGGGTCGATATTATGTTGCTGAGGTGGATGGGAAAGTGGTTGGATCAACCATGACAACCTACGAATGGAGTGATTGGCGAAATGCAACCATGATTTGGTTGCAATCTGTTTATTTCCTTCCCGAATTTCGTAATCAAAAATTGTTTAGTAAAATGTATGCTTTTATTAAAGCAAAAGTGGAAGCGGATGATTCGATTTGTGGTATTCGCTTGTATGTCGACAAAACAAATTTACATGCTCAAAAAGTGTATAAAGCCATCGGAATGAATGGCGAACATTATGATACCTATGAATGGATTAAATAAATAAACAGATGAAAAAAATACTATTAGGATTAACTACACTGGCATTTATTGGCAATGCTAGTTTTGCACAAGTAGATAAAAGTGATTGGAAAGATGGCGTTCCAGAAGGATGTACCTCAATTACAGTAGGTAAATTAGCGTCTGCAGATGGATCGGTGATTACATCTCATACAGATGATAGTCACCGTACCCGTTCGTGGATGGATTTCCAAGCGGCTAAAAAACACAAAAAAGGAGCCACTACTACCATGTATAAACGTGTTGCTTACGATAGTTTGGCCATGCCAACCTATGCTCACAATCCTATAGGGGAAATTCCTCAAGTGGAAGAAACCTATGCCTTTTTGAATACGGCTTATCCATGTATCAATGAGAAACAATTAGCGATGGGTGAATCTACCTTTGGTGGGCGTGAAGAATTGCAATCTGACAATGGTTTGATTGATTGTCAGCGTTTATGTCAACTGATGTTGGAACGTTGTACAACTGCTCGTCAGGCGATAACAATGGCTGGTGAACTAACCAAGAAATATGGTTGGAATGATTCGGGCGAATGTTTAACCATTGCCGATCCTAAAGAAGTTTGGCATTTCGAAATTGTCGGTCCTGGAAAAGGAAAAACAGGAGCTGTTTGGGTTGCACAACGTGTACCCGACGATCATGTATCGGTAAATGTAAATGCCAGTACCATCAAAGAAATTAATTTGGAGGATGCCGATCATTTTATGGCCTCTGAAAATATTTTTGATTTAGCCATTGAAAATGGCTGGTATAATCCAGAAAAAGAAACATTCCGCTTTTGTTATGCCTATGCACCTGGAAGCCGTAAATCATTTGCTTCTAGACGAAGAGAATGGAGAGTATTGAGTTTAGTTGCTCCATCTTTAAAATTAGACCCCAATGACGAAAATTATCCGTTCTCGGTTAAACCAGATGAAAAAGTGACGCTCGATAAATTGGTTTCCATCTTTAAGGATTATTATGAAGGAACTCCTTTTAATATGATCAAAGATTTAAAAGTTGAGGATGCTGATGGTAAAATGATTATTTCTCCTTTGGCGAATCCTAACCTTCCTTATGATGCCAATAAATTATTCCGAATTAATGGTGGTTGGGGACCTTTGGGTGAACGTACAATTGCTCGTTGGTATACGATGTATGCGACCATTATTCAATGCCGTGATTGGTTACCCGATGAAATTGGTGGATTGGTTTGGTTAGCCATGGACAATGTCATGACTTCCGTTTATATTCCCGTTTATTGTGGTGCCAACGATTTGGCTGTTTCTTATAAAACGCCTGGTCGTCCGAATGGATTTACC
>JBFFMB010000006.1:0-13396 GCA_041554455.1 Bacteroidales bacterium | reverse complement strand
GCATCCCATCTATTGGGTTTTCTTTAGATAATTATGAGAGCTCCGCTGATTTTAGTGCCTGTGGTAGTTTTATTAAAGAGATCTCAACGAAAGTATTAAACGACGGTTTAAGTAAAGGTGTTTGTTTGAATGTGAATATTCCAGCCGTGCCTAAAGATAAAATCAAAGGAGTTCGGATTTGTCGTCAGGCAAATGCTCGTTGGGTAGAACAATATGAAGAACGCGCTGACCCGCGGAGTCGGAATTATTACTGGCTGACTGGTTATTTTGAAAAATTAGAAGATACTGAAGGAACGGATCAATGGGCTATTGATAATAATTTTATTTCGGTGGTTCCTGTTCATTATGACTTAACTTCGCATAAATCATTGGATGCAATTAAATCCTGGAATTTAAATGGTTATGGATTATAAAAAAGATTCGCATTATTTTGGAGGGCTCATAGGTCTCATATTCCCTATATTAGTTTATCTGTTATTGATACTAATTGCGTATGTATTAAAATCAATCTTTGATCTGGATTTATCAGCTTATCGTGACGGAATGCGTTTAGCAAGTATTGCTTTTAACCTGCTCATAATGCGTTATTACTTTGTGAAATTGAAATTTGAGTTAACAGGCAGAGGATTATTATTGGTTACATTTATTTATATTTTGGTTCATTTTTGGGCTTTGTAAGTTGGAAATAAGATGCGGTACTATATCATAGCAGGAGAAGCCAGTGGCGATCTACATGCCTCCAATTTAATGAAGGAAATGAAGGCTCAAGATGCGCAATCAACATTCCGTTGTTGGGGTGGTGATTTGATGGAAGCACAGGGAGGAGTGTTAGTAAAACATTATCGTGAATTGGCTTTCATGGGTTTTATTGAAGTGATTGCCAATATTAGAACCATTGCCAAGAATTTAAAATTCTGTAAACAAGACATTTTAAATTATAAACCGGATGCCCTTATATTGGTTGATTATCCGGGTTTTAATCTGCGTATTGCTGAGTTTGCCAAAGAACATCATTTCAAAGTCATTTATTATATTTCTCCCCAAGTATGGGCATGGAAAAAATCGCGGGTTCATAAAATTAAAAAAACGGTTGACCGCATGATCACCATCCTTCCTTTTGAAAAGGATTTTTATAAAAGCTATCATTACGAAGTTGATTATGTGGGACATCCTTTATTGGATGTTGTTCAAAACTTAACTAAGCCCAATGCGAAATCTTTTAAAAAAGAATATCAGCTGGATGATCGCCCGATCATAGCCATTTTGCCCGGAAGCAGGCGACAGGAAATTTCAAAAATGTTGAATCGCATGCTTCAGCTAGTCCCTATGTTCGACGATTATCAATTTGTAATTGCAGGTGCACCGGGCATCGAAAAAGATTTTTATGTTAGTACAATGGGAGCACAAAAAGTTAGAGTAATCCATGCTAGGACCTATGACATTTTGCAATTGGCTGAAGCGGCTTTAGTTACTTCAGGAACAGCTACTTTAGAAACTGCTTTGTTTGAAGTACCCGAGGTGGTTTGTTTTAAAGCAAATGCTCTATCAGTGATTATTGCTCGTCGATTAGTGAAAATTAAATTTATCTCATTGGTTAATTTAATCATGGATCGTTTAGTTGTCAAAGAATTGATTCAGCAAGATTTGAGTGTGGAAAATTTAAAAATGGAACTTCAAAATATACTCCTAGATTCTCCTGCACGGAAAAAGATGCTGACCGATTATAAAGAATTACGAAAAAAATTGGGTGGGGCTGGAGCATCATCCAAAGCAGCGAAGATTATTCTTTCCAAAAATTAGAGACAATTTTAACTTTTAGGAATTAATCACAAAGCAAGCTCTTTGTGTCCTATGAATGTATGGCATAATTATCCTTTTGTACGCATAGTCGTCCCATTTATTATTGGAATTTTCTTTTCAATAGGTTGCGATGTATTTATCCCTATCTGGATTTTTATAGTGCTTCTTTTTATTGGCTTTTCCCTTACTTATATAGCCAAATTCCGCACTTATAAATTACGAAATCTATATGGACTATTTCTGTTTTTATTGTTTTTCATCGGAGGGAATGATCTTGCATCCGTAAAATTAATAAAGCCTGCCTTTCCTTCACAACAACTTACTAAAGCGATAACTGTTTACATTGTTGAGCCCCCTGAAGAAACTGAAAAATGTACAAAGTTAGTTGTAAGAACGGTGAATGTTTATGCATCAGATTCGTGCTATCGATTAAAAACTAAAGCCCTTCTTTATTTGCAAAAAGACAGCTTATCAAAATCGCTATTGCTTGGAGATGAAATTTTAATATTATCTGCTTTCGATACGCTTAGTCCTCCAATGAATCCTCACGCCTTTAATTATAAGCGTTATTTGAAATTCAAGCAAATATTGTATCAAAGCTATATCCGTTCTGATCAGTGGAGCTTGATTTCTAGGGGGAGGGGAAATAAATTAAAACTTTGGGCGAATGGATTCCGGACTTATCTCCTTGAAACTCTCCAAAAATACGAGTTTGAGGCTGAGCATCTGGGAGTAGCTTCAGCTATCCTTTTGGGTTATGATCAAATACTTGATCCCGAGACTCGGGATGAATTTTCAGATGCAGGAGCCATGCATGTTCTTTGTGTTTCGGGTTTGCATGTTGGGATTATCTATCTCATTTTCGCATCCTTATTGTCTTTTCTGAAAAAGTATAAAAAAGGTGATCTGATCAAAGGAATGCTTTTATTGTTAGTGATTTGGTTGTATGCTTTTATTACTGGTTTATCGCCCTCGGTTATGCGTGCCTCAACGATGCTTTCATTTATCATTATTGGAGAAGGGATTCATCGGAAAGCGAGCGTATACAATTCATTAGCTGCTTCGGCTTTTTTACTGCTTCTGATTGATCCATTGATGTTGATGGAGGTCGGATTTCAATTATCATATTCTGCAGTTTTAGGAATTGTTTCAATTTATCCGATTTTACGAAGGCGTTTATATGTTAAGAGTAAAATAGCTCAAAAGATCAGAGATATTTTAATCGTTTCTTTGGCTGCTCAATTGGGAACCTTCCCTTTGGCAATCTATTATTTCCATCAATTTCCGCTTTACTTTTTACTCACCAATTTAGTGGTGGTTTCCTTTGCAGGGATACTTATCTATGTGGGATTCTCCTTTTTTGCTTTATCGGCAGTGCCTTATCTGAATAGCTTTTTGGCTTATGTTTTGAAGAAATGTGTGGACTTCCTTTGTTATTATGTAGCGTTTGTGGAGTCTTTGCCTTCAGCTTCACTAGAAAAATTGGTATTGTCAATTCCATCAGTCATAATGTTGTCTTTACTAATAGTGGCTGTGTTCAGAGCAATATTATTAAAAAGTAAACAATGGTTTTTTGTAGCTTCAATCTTAGTTTTTCTCTTGTTGGGTTTATTTACTTTACGGAATTACAAAATTGAAAACACTCATGCGATCTTGTTTTATAATGCAGGAAACGGAATAGCTATGGATTTTATATCTTCTGGAAAAAATATGTTGTTGGTGGATAGTGTTTTGCAATTGGATGAAAAAAGAATTGGATTCATCGCTGGGAATCAGTGGATTTATGCAGGCGTAAATGAGCCCAGTATTGAGATGATCAATAATGAGCTAGTTCAATCTATGGATTTATTTAAATATAAATCAGTGATCAGGTTTAGAGGGGAAACAATAATGTTATTTGATGGGAAAGTCTCAAATCTGTTTTTATCAAAAAACCCTAGTATTGATTATGTATTTATCACTTCCAATTCGAAGCTTAGTATGAATGAAATTGATTCGCTTTATCATCCTAAACAAATCATTATTAATGCGAATAATTCATTTTATCTCCAAAAAAAATGGAAAGCGGAGGCATCGGAATATAACATTCCGATTTGGTTTATTCGAGAAGAAGGTGCTTGTATGAAAGCAATAGATTAAAATCGTAAGGAAAGGCAGCTCAATCCGCCATCCATTTTTTCAAATTCGCTCATGTCTAACTCAATGATTTTGTATGGGGTAGCCGAAAGTTTTCTCTTCGTATCAGGAAAGCCTTTAGCCATCACAATACAATCATTGATTCTCACACAATTCGATGCATAAGTTTCTTCGGAAGTAATTACTATTTTTTCATAAGAGGCTACTTCTTTAAGGTCTTTTAAGGATTCCATGAGGACGATGATCCCATCACCAATATAATTAACGCCCGATTTAAGATGTAGAATATCCTTCACATCAATGGTTGAGGCAGTATATCCGTATTTGTTCAAAAAGCTGGTCAGTTGGTTTGCGCCTTCTTTATTGGTCCTGTCTGAAAGTCCAATGTAAAAATGATTTTCAACCTGCATGATATCGCCACCATCCAAAGTACCGGGATTTTTAATTGTTTCAATTGGCCGATGTTTTTTGAGTTCTTTTTCAATACTAAACACTTCTCCTCTTCGAGTTTTATGCCCCGGATGCGTAATGATGGCACATTTTTCAGTGACAATCGCCGTATCTTCCACAAAAGTACTATCTGGGAAATCTTCTTCTGCTTCCAATTCAATCACCTCGAGTCCACACTTTTTTAGTGCTTTGATATAGGCTTGGTGTTGTTTTAAACAGAGCTGATAGTCTGGCGTTCCGAGATTTGAAGAGCTTAAGCCTTGGCTGAAACTTGTGCCTGGTGTGCGTACAATTGCTTTAGAAAACATAGTCGAATATTTTATTCGTAAATGTAAGAAAGCTTCGAAATTAAATTATTTAAAAAAATAAATAAAAAACTTTGTGAATTTAAAAATTCACTTATCTTTGCACAGCTTTACAAAAGCAATAGTTCTAAAAAATATTGGTTCGGTAGTTCAGTTGGTTAGAATGCCGCCCTGTCACGGCGGAGGTCGCGGGTTCGAGTCCCGTCCGGACCGCAAAAGGAGAAAAGATAAGTCTTTTCTCCTTTTTTTATGGATTTTTTTTGCTTATATCATATATCCTTTCCATTATATATCCATAACTTAAAATATTTAACATCGTTAATATGGAGGTAATAATGCTTAAATCAGTATACTAGGGAATGTAAATTAGGATGAACAACAAACATATTTTCTAAAACGGCCTAATTTTGAGTCAATATTTAATTGGTATATATGTTCCGGAATATTTTTTTCATAACAGAAAAAACGCCTGGGCTGTTATTGGCTGAGTTTTCTTTTGCAGAACTATCTTCTTCTGATACGATCTCTTCAGGTCTTAAATTCTCAATAATTTGTGCATCTACCCAGTAAATGTCATTATTTCTGTGAAAAAATAAGTATTTCCCATCAGGAGTAACGTTGGGAATATTCTCAGTGTTTGTTGCATTTATCGATTTATCAAATTTTATAGCTTCCGACCATTCTCCGTTTGCATTCTTAAAACAGATATATAATTGCGTTTTACCCATTCCTTCAGGTTGAGCATCAAAAATCATATAGCTTTCATCCGGGGCGATGAATGGATGTGCTCCTCGCATTAAATATTCAGGCTCTTGATATTCACCATTAACAAATTCTGATTTATACAACCCATATTTCCCATTATAGCCGCCCGTATAATAAAGATTTCTATTTGCAGCTGCAGTTACAAACATTACCCATCCTTTGTTAATTGTTTCTGTGAGATATTTTCCTTCACTCCAGCCATTGGCTGTTTTTTCGGAATACCAGATTTCACCTTCCGTTTTCACTCCTTTTGGTTTCGTTCTGTCTGAACCATAATAAATTGTTTTTCCATCTGGAGAAATAAACGTTTCAAATTCGGAACTGTTTTTTGCAAAAGGGGCTAGTTTCGCTTTGGTCCACTCACCGTCTATTAATTGCATATGCATAATCCTATTTTCTCTACCTTGAATGTTTGCTCTTCTTGTAAAGAAAAATTCTTTCCCATCAGGTGAAAATGAAACTGCTGCTTCCCATCCTTCTTCTGTTGACACAATTCCGGGAGCAAATAATTCTGGAATAGTTGTGGGTGGTTTTTGACCAAGGTATTCTCCTTTCAATTCTGTATTTTTTTGTTCAACAGACGAAGCTGACAGAATGAAGAGAATGATTACGGATAAGATTTTAAATTTCATAGTATTTGTTATGATGCATTTTCAATGTAAACCTACATCAAAAAAAAAGTGTTTAATATAGTAAATAAGCAATGGGTCAATTTCAATCAACAAAATGCATTGATTGGTTGACTAATGGTAAGATTGTTTTAAGGGGCATCACCCTATTGGATGACCCCCTTGTTTTATTTTAGAGGAATAGCCTGTCCTTCTATCCAGGGAGCCCCAGCCTCTATCAATTCTTTTTCCAATGCTGGAATTTTGGTGTTCACAACATCTTCGATCATTGCTTTAATTTTAGCTAACTCTTTTTGAGCAATTTCTAAGCTTCGTTTGTGAGTAGTTGTTGGTCCATAGGTCGACATATTAGTGCCCATTTGGGCAGCAGAAATTCGACTTCGAATTGTTGGATTGATTCTTTCTCCAATCGCTCTTTGTGCTCTTGGGCCATAAAATGCATCTTCAATATTCATGATCTCTGTTTTGAGATTGAAGAGTTTGGACTCCAATTCAACTCTGTCAATATTAGTATTGGATAGAGCTTTCCGCATGAGCTGAACTTTTTTCATAGCCTTATCAAGAGCAATACTAGCTGCACTTGAAGCACTGCTTGTTTTCGAAAGTTCTTTCCAAAACGCAGCTGCCTCTTCAGGTGATGAACCTTTTAAACTTCCTTTTCGCATTTGTTCAACAACAAATTCCATGGGTTCTGATAATTCTGTAATTACACCTGCAATTTGTTTAGAAAGAGTGACGGTATATGTGCCTGGAGCTACCATTGCACCTGACGATCTACTTGAAATTCTTTCTGCTGGAATAATGGGGGATTCGCAAAGATCCCAATCAATACGATGAAATCCTTTGCTAATTGGTCCATCAATATTTCGAATAATATTTCCAGCCATATCTTTGACCGTTAATATTATTTTTGTTGGTTCCTCTTTTCGTTCTAATTCTAAAGCATCCCAACTAGGAAATGGGACATTTTCATTATTCTTAATTAATTGTTTCTCTTTTTTGGTGCGAATAGCTTTAAGTGTTTCATAATCTGCACCTATGTAATAAGTAAAAACAGCCCCGAAAGGTGGATTAGGGGCTGTATAAAATGATGCCCCAAACGTTCCTTTTTCTCCTCCTAAAGGATTGCGTTCAATATACCACCAGGCTTTGCGTGTTGGGAATAAAGTTGCTTCTTCTTTTAATTGTTCCTTAGTCACATATCGTAAAGCAGAATAATCATCTAATACATAAAAACTTCGCCCAAAACTTGCTCCGATAAGATCATTTTCACGTCGTTGTATAGCAAGATCACGGAATGAAATCGTTGGGATTCCTCCTGATAGTTTTGTCCATTGGCTTCCACCATCCACTGTGAAATAAATTCCAAATTCAGTGGCTAGGAAAAGCAATTCAGCCTTTTCATGATCCTGAACAATACGCCAAACCAAGGTTCTTTCAGGCAAATTTTCACTTAAGGAAGCCCATGTTTTCCCTTTGTCTGTACTTTTCATTAAATAGGGTGCATAATCCCCATATTTGTGATTGTCGAGTGCAACATAAACCGTATTTGCATCATATAAATCTGCTTTAATATCATTGACAAAAGCCGTTTTGGGAATGCCTGGTAAATCTTTAACTTCTATTTTATTCCAATTTGTACCTCCGTCTTCAGTCACCTGTATGAGTCCATCATCTGTTCCGGCATAGATGATTCCTTCTTGAACTGGAGATTCGGCCAGTGAAGTGATGGTATTATAATTTGACATGGCATCTAAATCCCAATTCGAATCATAACTCCATTGTTTATCCATAATTGGGAGCTCAATTCTGTTTTGATTTTTGGTGAGATCGCCTGAAATGGCCGTCCAATCATCTCCTCGATTATCAGATCTCCAAACACGTTGAGATGCAAAATAAAGACGGGTAGTTTGATGTGGGCTTACTAAAATAGGGGCATCCCAATTAAAACGTTCGGATACTTCACCTTCGTCTGGTTGAGGTTGAATAAATATAATTTCTCCTGTAGTTCGATCAGTACGAACTAAACTTCCTTGCTGCCAATTTGCATAAACAATATCTGGATTTCCAGGTTCCGTAGCTGGTTGATGACCATCGGCAAATAAAACGATTTCCCAGTCTGCATTGGTAATTCCACTTATATTATCTGTACGAGAGGGCCCTCCTTGAGTACTATTGTCCTGCGTTCCTCCGTAAATATTATAAAAAGGTTCAGCATCATCCACAGCTACTTTATAAAACTGAGAGATGGGCAGATTTTGCATATATCTCCAATTTTCTTCCAGATCAAAGCTTTCATAGACTCCTCCATCAGTTCCTACCAATAAATAATTGGGGTCATCTTTACGGAAAGCTAACGAATGATTATCGACATGTTTATGATCATTCTTTATACGTCTGAAATTTTTACCCCCATCTTCAGATACTAGCATCCTATTATTTGCTATATAGATTCTATCGAATTTATGTGGACTGGCATACAATTCCTGATAATAATGAGGCCCTGTTCCACCAGAAATTGTCTCCGATTGTTTTTTCCAACTTGCTCCTTTATCTGTGGATTTATAAACACCACCTGATCTTTTTTCTAATTCAATAACAGCATATAAAACATCCGGATTGATGGGAGAAATATCCAATCCAATTTTGCCTTTATCACCACTTGGAATCCCTTTGGTAAGCTTTTTCCATGTATTACCACCATCGCTTGATATATGTAATCCTGATCCAGGACCCCCATCCATTAATGTAGCTACTGTGCGTTGTCGTTGCCATGTAGCAGCATATAATGTATTGGGATCTCGTGGATCAATAACTAGATCTGTAACGCCAGTCCATTCATTGTCTCCCAAAGTTTTTGTCCAAGTTTTACCACCATCAATTGATTTATACAGTCCACGATCGCCCCCTTTCGACCATAATGGTCCTTGGGCAGCAACCCAAATTATATCAGAATTTGTGGGATGAATAATAATTTTTGAAATATGCTCGGAATTTTTTAAGCCCATATTTTGCCATGTACTACCCTCATCCTCGCTTTTGTAAATGCCGTCTCCATAGGCAATATGGCGTCCTCCATTATTTTCGCCTGTACCTACCCATACCGTATGAGGATTATGTGCATCAATTGTGACACAACCAATAGCAAATGAGCCTTGCTTATCGAAAATGGGTGTAAATGTTGTTCCAGCGTTGGAGGTTTTCCACACGCCACCTGAACTAACAGCAATATACCAAGTGTTATTATTTTCGGGGTGAATAGCAATATCTGAGATTCTTCCTGACATAAAAGCAGGACCAATATTTCTAAATTTCAGACCAGCGAAAACAGAAGATTTAAAATTGCTTTCTTCTTTTTTGTCTTTTGCTTTGTCTTTAGAAAAACTTGTTAGAGAAAGTGTTATTAAAAGAAAACTGATGATTAGAATGTTTTTTTTCATGGAAGAAATGTTTTTTTATTGATTGAGATGATCAAAAATAAAACATTTTATAAAAGGAATGACTAACGCTATGTCAATCAGTAATGTTTATGTCGATTACTTATATAGATATGTCGATTTTAATTTTTTTGAGCAAAGCATTAGATAAAAAAGAGCACAACACCCCCTACACTTATCAAGGCTCCAATTACTTCTTTGACACTTACTTTTTGTTTAAATAAAAGAATAGCTGGAGGGATAATTAGAATTGGGACAATAGACATAAGCGTGGCGGCAATTCCAGCGTTGGTGTATTGAATAGCTACTAATGAAAAGGAAACGCCAAGGAATGGTCCGAAGAAAGAACCGATGCTAATTCCAACCATGGCTGGTTTGTTTGAAAAAGTCGCTTTTACAAATTTCCATATTTTAAGAATACTGATAATAATTACAAACCCAAAAAATCCGGCCATTATTCGGATTTGAGTAGCCGCAAAAGGGTCATAATCAATCATGCCAAATTTGCTTAAAATCAAACCACCCGCTTGACCAACTGCTCCAAGAACGGCAAAAAGTAATCCTTTAATTGGAAAGTTTAATTTCATTTTTTCACCTTGACTTTGTCTGCTCCAAATACTGATTGAGATTCCTCCAACAACTAGAACCATACCCGATAGAGCCATTAAACTCATGGTTTCACCTAAAATGAACCAACTCATAATAGCTGCGAACGGAGGAACAAGTGTCATAATTAACATCGATATTCGGGCGCCGATCATCGCGAAAGAAGCAAACAAAAACATATCCCCCAAAACAAAGCCAATAATTCCGGAGAGTGAGAGCCAGGTCCATGCATGTAAGCTGGCATCTATTGGCAAAATCAGTCCTCTTCTAAAATAAGAAAAGACTGCAAGTAAAACGAAAGCAAATCCTAAACGGATAATATTTAATGAATAAGTCCCCACTTTTTTGGCTGCTATTTCAAAAGATAAAGCAGTGATGGTCCAAAATAAAGCGGTTAATAGTGCCGCAAATTCTCCGTAATGGCTTGAAAACATAGATTCTGATTTGAGGCAAAAGTACTGTTTTACATGTTTCTTGAATGAGCTTATTATTTAAATTATCTTTACACGGTAATTCATTGGATGTAATTCATCGTTTAATCTATAAACAAGATTTGATACTAAATTTATAAAATGCCAGACAACAAGAAACTCTATCAAAAAAAAATATTATCTGTAAAACAAATTGTCAATAACAAAGTATGTCAAGTTTCGTTTTCCCGAAACAAATCCTTTAAAGCTGGTCAGGTTGTTGCATTAACAACGGATTTAAAAATTCCTCCTCGTTTGTATAGTATTGCTAGTGGGAGAAATGAAGATGAAATAAGAATTATTTTTGATCTTATTCCAGAAGGTATTTTGACAAGTCAATTATCGAAATGCAAGAAGGGGGATCTTGTGTATGTCTCAGATCCTTTTGGGAAATTTATATGTGATGATTCGCCAGCCTATTGGATAGCCTCAGGAACGGGCATAGCTCCATTTGCTTCTATGTTTTTCTCAGGATTACATAAAAACAAAATTCTGATTCATGGAGGGCGAAAGCTTGATTCATTTTATTATGAGAATAATTTTATACCCGCTTTAGGAAAAAATTATATACGATGCTGTTCTCAAGAAAAGGGAGATGGTATTTTTGAAGGTCGATTAACAAAATATTTGCAGGATTGTGATAATCTTCCAAGCGATTATAAATATTACCTATGTGGGAGCGCTGAGATGGTCGTAGAGACTAGAGATGTTTTGATTAGCAAAGGGGTTCCTTTTGATAAAATTATTGCTGAGATTTATTTTTAGAAGATGAAAGAGAAATTGTTTGGGAAGACATTAGAGGAACTTCAGGCAATTGTTTTGGCTAAGGGAATGCAAAAGTTTGTAGCCAAACAAATATCCGATTGGCTATACAAAAAACGGGTGATTTCTATTGATGAAATGCGGAATCTTTCAAAACCAAACCGCGATTTATTAAATGAAAAATATGAAATAGGCGTATACCCACCAAAGAGTGCTCAAGAGTCAGTTGATGGAACAAAAAAATATTTATATACTGCTGATAAAGGCCGTTTTATTGAAGCTGCATACATTCCTGATAAAAATAGAGCAACACTCTGTGTTTCTTCGCAAGTGGGTTGTAAAATGGGCTGTTTGTTTTGTATGACAGGGAAACAAGGCTTTCAAGCTCAATTGAGTGCAGGTGAAATTGTGAATCAAATCCATAGTTTACCTGAGTTTGAAAAACTGACCAATATCGTTTATATGGGCATGGGTGAACCCTTTGACAATCTCGAGAATGTATTGAAATCAGTTCAAATATTGACGGAAGATTGGGGCTATGCATGGTCACCCAAACGAATCACCGTTTCAACCATAGGGATTATTCCTGCAATGCTTTCGTTTTTGGAACAATCAAAAGCACATTTGGCTGTGAGTCTTCATTCTCCATTTGAAGAAGACCGAAAAAAAATTATGCCTATCGAAAATGTTTATTCGTTGCCCCAATTAATAAAAGCGATCAGAGACTTTGATTTTGGTCGTCAGCGTAGAATTTCGTTTGAGTACATACTGTTTAAGGATTTTAACGATTCTACAAAACATATCAACGAACTTGCTAAAATCTTAAATGGGATCAAATGCAGAATAAATCTATTGCGTTTTCACCCTATTCCTGATTCTCCCTTAAAAAGTCCAGACGATTCTCACATTGAATGGTTTCGTGATGCATTGACTGCAAAGGGAATCACTACGACCATAAGAGCCTCTAGAGGAATGGATATCTTTGCTGCATGTGGACTGCTTTCTACAAAAGAGCTATTAAAAAAGAACATTGAATAGATCCTCGAATTTCGATTGTATATATTAGTCAATTAAACTATATTTGATTTTAAACAATTTGAAATGAAATGTTAGCCCGTATCCTTTTAGTTGACGATCTGCAAGCCAATCTCATTCTATTTGAAAAATATATTGAGGATTTGTCAATTGTGATTGACTCCTGTATGCATCCTTTAAAAGTTGAACAAATGATTAACGAAAATATATATTCTTTAATCATTTTGGACATTCAAATGCCCGATCTTAGTGGCTACGATTTAGCAAGCATTATTCGAGAATCAGAATTAAATAAGCATACACCCATAATATTTATTACGGGTGTTTTTAACGATAATGAAAGTATAGTTAAAGCATATAAAAGTGGAGCTGTTGATTTTATTTCAAAGCCTGTAAATAAAGCTGTTTTGGTTTCTAAGGTTAAGATATTTCTCGAATTGTTTAATCAAAAAAATGAGCTTCAAATAAAATCTGTTTTGCTGGAAGAGTATATTACTAAACTCAAAGTAGCTGAAAAAAAACGTCTTCGATATTTGATTGAAGGTGAGGATAAAGAAAGAGAACGGATTTCTCGTGATTTGCATGATGGTTTGGGGCAATATTTATCAGCTGCTACCTTGAATTTTGGTTCAATTTTAGATGAAATAAAATTAAAAGGGGGTGGAAATTCGAAGAAATTTGAAGCTGGTTTTGATTTTCTCAAAAAAGCTATTGAAGAAAGTAGAAGTATGACGCGTCGATTAATACCAATCTCTATCAATGATTTTGGCTTGAAGGAAAGTATTAAGTCGTTGGTTACAACTCTTGAAAAAAATACTGATTTTAAAATTACGTTTTTGAGTAATATTGCTCAAAAACGCATTAATAAAAATGCAGAGACTAATTTGTACCGAATATCTCAGGAATGTTTAAATAATGCCATTAAACATTCAAAAGCAAGTGAGATTGTATTGCAACTATTCATACGTGATGAGATCATTAGTTTGACTTATGAGGATAAT
>JBFFMB010000005.1:0-14343 GCA_041554455.1 Bacteroidales bacterium | reverse complement strand
TTTTCTTTTTTTGATATTTTTTTTCTAAGATCTTGTAATAATGAGAATATGACTTGATCAGTTGTGCTTGTTTTAAGTAATGGTCCCCCTGTGGCAACAACATCATCTTCTTCTGGATTATTATAATCATGATCCATGGTTAACATTATAGAGTAAGGATTTTTGATAAAATCCATCCCCTCGGGGCTCAACTTAAGTAATCCATAATTGTCAATATCTTTAAGCAATAGTCTTGCTATTAGACTCTGACGTATTACAGCATTCCAAAAACGATCACTTTTTTCACTGCCTTTAGCGAAATACTCATTAAAGTTGTGTTTGTATTGTTTAATGGTTGCATTATTTTTTCCAACCAAAATATGAATGATGTGGTTGGCTTTAAATTGTTGTTTTACCGATAGAATGGTTTTTAATACCAGGCTAACAAAATCTTTGCCTTCAAAACTAGTTTTTGGGTGCAGACAATTATCACAACTTCCACAGTTTTCGTTAAGATAGATATCCCCAAAATAATGAAGTAGTTGTTTTCTCCTGCAAACCGCAGACTCCGCATAAGCAACAGTTTCATGTAATAGTTGCTTGGCAATTTCCTGTTCTGAAACAGGCTTTCCTTTCATGAACTTTTCAAGCTTTTGTATATCGTCATAGCTATAAAAAGTAATACATTTTCCTTCGCCATCATCTCGTCCTGCACGACCTGTTTCCTGATAATAACCTTCTAAACTTTTTGGAATATCGTGATGAATTACAAAACGGACATCGGGCTTATCAATCCCCATCCCAAATGCGATTGTAGCAACAATTACATCTGCCTCTTCCATCAAGAACATATCTTGATTTTTTCGGCGTGTAGGAGAATCTAGGCCTGCATGATAAGGCAATGCCTTTATGCCATTTACCTGAAGGGTTTCCGCTACTTCTTCAACCATTTTTCTGCTAAGACAATAAATAATCCCAGATTTACCCGTGTGTTGTTTAACAAATTTAATGATCTCGCGGTTTAAGTTTTTATCTTTTGGCCTAACCTCGTAGTATAAATTGGGGCGGTTGAATGAGGATTTGAATATATTAGCATCCATCATATTTAGGTTTTTCTGGATGTCTTGCTGTACTTTGGGGGTTGCTGTGGCCGTTAAAGCGATAATAGGCACTTTGGTGCCAATCTCTTCGATTATGGGGCGCAAACGGCGGTATTCAGGTCGGAAATCGTGACCCCATTCTGAAATACAATGTGCTTCGTCAATAGCGTAAAAAGAGATGTCAATGCTTCGAAGAAAATCAATATTTTCTTGTTTGGTTAAGGACTCAGGAGCAACAAACAAAAGCTTTGTTTTCTTGTTTGTAAGATCATTTTTTACATTAAGAATTTCTGCTTTAGTCAGGGAGGAGTTCATGAAATGAGCAATGCTTTGTTCTGTACCAAAATTCCGAATGGAATCCACCTGATTTTTCATCAGAGCGATTAAAGGAGAAATGATTATAGCTGTTCCTTCATTCATCAAAGCTGGAAGTTGGTAACACATCGATTTACCACCTCCAGTAGGCATGATTACAAATGTATCATTCCCAGCGAGAACACTCTTTATGATGTTCTTTTGATTGCCTTTAAAGCTTTCAAAACCAAAAAACTTTTTCAGCACTTCGCGCAACTTTATATCATCAACTTCAACCATTTCCTAGCGGGGTAGTATTAGTATAATATTTGTAACTTTACTCAAAAATTTTGACAAATATTGTCTTTGATTTCAAAATATCAATTGAGTATGAATTTTCAAAATGTAAGTCCCTATATACAAATATAACACAAAAAAAATCTTTTATTACATATTGTAAACAAAATTTAACGCATTGAAAACGAAAGAGGAAATAAAGCAAAGTGCAATAAATACAATTGAGACAGAAGTTTTGGCAATTATAAATTTGAAAAATTCGATTTCTGATGACTTTGTCGAATCTGTGAACTTGATTTTAAAATCTCAAGGCAGGGTTGTTATTAGCGGTATTGGGAAGAGTGCAAATATTGCAAATAAAATTGTCTCTACTTTAAATTCAACAGGCACACCAGCCATTTTTATGCATGCAGCCGATGCTATTCATGGGGATCTTGGTATTGTTAGAAAGAACGATGTGGTTATTTGTATTTCAAAAAGTGGAGAAACTCCTGAAATTAAAATATTGATTCCTTTACTTAAAAATATGGGAAACCCATTAATTGCAATGGTTGGAAAGACAGATTCATACTTGGCTCTTCAAGCAGATTATATACTTGATACAAGTGTTGAGAAAGAAGCCTGTCCTAATAACTTAGCTCCAACAGCTAGTACTACAGCCCAGTTGGTTATGGGTGATGCCTTGGCTGTTTGCTTGCTAGAAAGTCGAGGGTTTTCCGAAACAGATTTTGCAAAATATCACCCTGGAGGAGTGCTGGGTAAAAAACTTTATTTGCGAGTTTCTGATATTTATATTCATAATGATAGGCCTGAAGTAAGCCCGGATGACTCGATGGAAAATGTTATCATTGAAATTAGTTCAAAACGTTTAGGGGCTGCAGCTGTTATTGAAAACGGTTACTTATTAGGAATAATAACGGATGGGGATTTACGGCGAATGCTTCATAATCCTTCGGATTTCTCAAAACTTACAGCCCGCGAAATTATGGGCAAAAATCCAAAATCAATTGACAAAGGGCAATTGGTTGTTGATGCTTTAGATGTCATGCGAAAAAATAATATTACACAAATGCCTGTTATGGATGGTGAAAAATATGTCGGTTTTATTCACATTCATGATATTTTAAAAGAAGGACTTCTATAAGTTTGGAAAGAATTAATTATTTTCGCTTTAAATTCAACCTATGATACTCCGTACAGAAAATTTAATTAAGAAATATCGCCAACGTACTGTTGTTAGAGGAGCCTCTATCCAGGTAGAACAAGGTGAAATTGTTGGCTTGTTAGGACCTAATGGTGCCGGAAAAACAACAACTTTTTATATGATAGTGGGATTGATTAAACCTTTTTCTGGGAGTATTTATTTAGCGGATAAAGAAATCACCAATGAACCCATGTATAAGCGATCTCAACTAGGTATTGGATACTTAGCTCAGGAAGCTTCCGTTTATCGTCATTTGAGTGTTGAAGATAATTTAAAAGCGACGCTTGAATTTACAAATTTTTCAAAGCAAGAACAGGCTAGGCGTTTAGAAGAATTAATGGAAGAATTTGGCTTGACGCAATTACGTAAAAGCAAAGGCATCACTCTATCGGGTGGCGAACGTCGTCGTACAGAAATTGCTCGAGCTTTGGCCGCTGATCCCAAATTTATATTGTTGGATGAACCTTTTGCAGGAGTTGACCCTATTGCGGTTGAAGATATCCAATCCATTGTCTCGAAATTGAAAGAACGAAATATTGGTGTGTTAATTACAGATCATAATGTACATGAAACATTAAATATTACAGATCGCTCATATTTATTATTTGAGGGATCTATCCTTAAAGCTGGTACATCTCAAGAATTGGCCGAAGATGAGCATGTCAGGAAGGTATATCTTGGAGAAAATTTCGAATTAAGACGCTAATTCTGCTCCTTAAAAGTCAATGATATTATTATGTAAATTAATAAGATTGTTGGGAAAGCTAATATTTTAAGCAATATTAAGAGAGGTATTGCCAGAATTATAATGATATATTGAGCTTTATTTTGTTTCCATCCAAAGCATTTGAATTTAAAAGCCAACAAGGGAATTCGAGAAACCAGTAAAAAGCAGGAAATTGAAGTCATCAGAAGCAGAAACCAAGCTTGATTTGTCAGGTTTGTAAAGTATTCCGAATCATTAAAAATATTTAAATTGATAAGAGCAATTGAGATGACTAAGACCGTATTAGCAGGTGTATTGAGCCCATAAAATTTATCTGTTTGAAGTGGGTCAACATTGAATTTTGCTAGTCTGAGCGCTGAAAATACAGTGATTAATAATCCAAAAAATGGGATAATATTGTTTTCAAACAATACCACTTTAGGTAATCCTTGACTATTGACTAAAAGAAAGTACATTATAATACCTGGAACTAAGCCAAAGGAAATCATATCAGCTAATGAATCCAGTTGTTTCCCCATTTCACTCTTAATATTCAAAAGTCGGGCACAGAATCCATCAAAATAATCTAAGACCAAAGAGAAAGAAATAAAAATAGCCGCCCAATCAAAATGTTGATTGAAAACAGCCATTATTGAAAATGTTCCAAAAAGTAAATTAACTGTAGTTAGAAAATTTGGAATATGTCTTTTCATAAATATTGAAGTTAACCAACTTCACTAATTTTTAGCATTCTTTCGTGATCAAGAATCTCGATTACCTTGCCACTTACCTTAATTAGATTGTCGTCTTTAAATTCTTTCATGATTCGAATGACACTCTCCGTTGACATACTGGTGAGTTCCCCTAAATCATTTCTTGACAAAGGTAAATGAAACGAATGGTTTTTAAAAATCCGATCTGATAAACATAATAAAATATCTGCTAAACGACCATGTAATTGTTTACGTGTTAAACAATAAAAACGACCATAAGCTTGGGCTGTGTTTTCGTTTAGAACATTGATGATTTTTGAAGCAAAGTTGGCGTTCGAACGAATTAATTGTTTAAAAACATTTACATCAATCAATTTTACAGTCGAATCAACATAGGTTGCTACAGAATATAGAAAGGTATTATTCCCTTCATAAATAGAAGGTAAGCCTACTAAATGATTGGAGGGTGTAATGGTTAATATTAAATTCCGGGGATTTCCTTCAAGATAAATCTTTACTAAGCCTTCCTCTAGAAACATAATATGTGAAGCAAATGAGCCTTGCTTACATATGGTTTCTCCCTTCTTATATATAACACTGACTTGATTTTTTTCAACCAATTCTCTTTCCTGCTCAGTTAACTGATCGAAACAAGAGGTTTGGTGGATGAAGTTTGCACAGGTGTTTTCGTAGTTATTAGTATTCATATATCTCTATTTGAGCATACAAAAGTACAAAACAAATAGAAATTTTTATGATTTAGCTCAGTTTTAAACCGTTTTATTCCTTTTTTTTTTACAGTGCATCTCAGAGACCCTCATATAAAAGCTATTGCCTTTGAATATAGATTTGTGAATAATTTAACAAACATTTAAAAAACTACGAAAAAAGAAATATTAATAAACTAAAACTAAACAAAACATGAGAAAATTAAAAAGGTATGTAATGATTTTAGCCTTAGTTCCGGCTCTATTTATTACGAGTTGTAAAAAAGATATGCCAGAGGTAGTGGCTGTTGATTATTTTTCGGTGCTTACTGATTATATGGAAAATAACAATTTAGATTTAAGTGATATGTTGGTTGGATGGGTAATTCCAGCAACTAGTGTTGTTGATGTTGCCAATGGTTTTACCGTTCCTGATTACCATGTATTTGACATCCGTTCTACAACTGATTATGAAGCAGGTCATATTGATGGAGCTATCAATGTTGCTTTAGCTGATGTTGTGACTGCTGCTGCCAACTACACAGGAAAACCAATATTGGTTGTTTGTAAAACAGGTCAAACTGCTGGGCATGCTGTCATGGCTCTTCGTTTATCAGGTTATACCGATGCGAAAGTATTGAAATGGGGTATGGCAGGATGGAATCCAGACTTTGCTGCACCTTGGGAAGCTAACTCAGGTCATACCAATGGAAATGTTGCAAGTGGAAATGCAAACTGGGTTACTACTGGAGCTCCTAGTCTGGGATCATTTGCTAATCCAACATGGTCAACTACAGCTACTGATGGAGCTGGAATTTTAGCTGAAAGAGTTGAGGCTCTATTGAACGGTGGCTTCAAAGCTACTTCATCTGACCCCGTTTTAGCGACTCCTGCAAACTATCAAATCATGAATTACTGGGGTGCAACGGATTATGCTGCTTACGGACATTTTGATGGTGCTTTCCAAATTAGCCCTATCAATCTAGCTAATGTTAGTGCTTTTGATCCTGCTGCCGAATCTTTGGTTTATTGCTATACAGGACAAACCTCTTCAATGGCGGTTGCATGGTTAAACGTATTGGGCGTAAATGCTAAAAGTATCTTATATGGTGCAAACCGTTTAAATTATGACGGATTATCAGCGGATAGTAAACCAACCTATCACGGAGCCGAAAATTACGGTTACAAAACAGGTACAGGAACATCAGTCGTCAATCATTATAATATTCTTAAAGCTTATATGGAAAGCAATGATTTGGATTTAACTGATATTTTAGTGAGTTGGGTTATTCCTGCAGCTAGCGTAGTTGATGTTAGTGATTATTCAGTTCCAAATTATCATGTTTTTGACATTCGATCAGCTGCAGCTTATGATGCTGGACATATTAAAGGTGCTATCAATGTAGCTTTAGCTGATGTTGTTACAACTGCTGCTAATTACACAGACAAACCAATTTTGGTAGTTTGTGTAACAGGTCAAACAGCGGGGCATGCTGTCATGGCTCTTCGTTTATCAGGTTATGCCGATGCGAAAGTATTGAAATGGGGTATGGCTGGATGGAATCCTGCCTTTGATGCAGCTTGGCAATCTAATTCAGGTCACACCAATGGAAATGTGGCGAGCGGAAATGCAAATTGGGTAACAACTGCTGCTCCTGCTTTGGGAACATTTAGTAACCCAACATGGACAGCAACTGCTAATGATGGTGCAGGAATTTTAGCTGAAAGAGTAACCGCATTATTAACAGGTGGTTTTAAAGCAACTTCTTCTGATCCAGTTATGGCGACCCCTGCAAATTATCAAATCATGAATTATTGGAGTGCAACTGATTATGCCGCTTATGGTCATTTTGCTGGTGCTCATCAAATATTACCCATTTCTTTTGATAATGTGAATGCATTTGATCCTGCAACAGAATCATTGGTTTATTGTTATACCGGTCAAACATCTTCGATGGCAGTAGCATGGTTAAATGTTTTAGGTTATAATACTAAGAGTATTTTATTTGGTGCCAACCGTTTGAATTATGATGGTTTAAGTACAGATAGCAAACCTACTTATCATGGTGCTGAGAGTTATTCTTATGTTACAACTCCTTAATTATATCTGTTATATAAAATTATAATGAGGGAAGGGTAAAACCTCCCTCTAATCTAAATTTTTAAAAAAATAAAATGATGAAAAAAATATTAATCGCTGCTTTATTATTGATTATGGCAGCACCAGTTATGGTAAGTGCTCAAGGTTGTGTTGAGGCTTCTTCTGATGAAGGTGTTCAGATTGTTGGATACGCTCAAGGTGAATTTAAATATGTTTCTGAAGGTGAATTAGGAGCTGGCGAATCATTCGATCAAAACAGTTTTTATTTCAATCGTGTACGTGTAGGTATTGTTGGTAATATTCCTTACAATATTAGTTATTATGTAATGACCGAATTAAGTCCTTCACAGGGTGGTCCTTATTTATTAGATGCATTTATTACTTGGCATGGTTTAGGTCCTTGGGCTAAAATCTCTATGGGTCAATTTAAATCTCCTTTCGGATTAGAATTAACGACTCCTTGCCAATCACTACATACAATCAATCGTTCTAAAGTGGTTTCTACTTTAGCTCAACCATTCAGAGATATGGGTGTTATGATCAGTGGTGGTACTGATTCTCTTTCAATTTTTGGTCTTAAAAAGAAAGACATCTTTACGTATTCATTGGCTTTCTTAAACGGAACAGGATTAAACACGGAAGACACTGACAAATACAAAGATATTGCTGCAAGAGTAGTTTTTGCTCCAGTTGATTTCTTAGATATAGGTGCTAGTTACCGTACAGGTAAATCAGTAAATGCTGATCCAGCTATTACTGAGGCTGACAAACGTACTCGTTTTGGTGTTGATTTAAATGCTAGCTACAAAAACTTCATTTTACAAGCTGAATACATTAAAGGTAAAGATGAAGGAACTGTATACGAAGGCGACGGTGGTTGCGGCGGTGGATTAACTGCTGTTCCTGGAACTCAAGAAAAAAGCGGTTATATGGTTCAGGCATTATATATGACTCCTTGGCAATTACAGCCAGTTATCAAATTTGAAAGTTTTGATACTAATATCGATGCTGAATTTGATAAAGTAAGTACATTAACTTTTGGTTTTAACTACTTCATCAACGAATGGACTCGCATTCAAGTGAACTATTTATATAATGTTGAAGAAAGTTCAGATACTAACATCGCTAATTATTATGAGTATCCAAATGATATGTTCTTAGTACAAGTTCAAGTTAGGTTTTAATTCATAAATGATAATTAAGATGAAAAATATTAAAATTTATTTGACTGTATTGTTTGCATTTATAGTTGTATCAACACAATTGATAGCAGCTGAAAAATGTTTAACAGGGAAAGAATTTACTGCTCTTAAAAAAGAGAACAAAGATTTAGTAGTCATTGATGCGCGTAAAGATACAGAATATGCCAAAATGCATATTATGAAATCAGTGAACATCCCTCATACTGAATTATACAAAGCAGGTGCTGTTGAAGGATTGATCAAAGATCCAGCTGATTTAGCTGCTTATTTTGGCGATAAAGGAATCAGCAATTCAACGACCATTGTTATTTATGATGATGGCTCAAGTAAATACAATAGCCGTGTTTATTGGGTGCTAAAGTATTTAGGTGCTGAAAATGTACAACTACTTCATAAAGATATGAACCAATGGAAAATGGCTCGCATACCTTTAACTAAATCAGTTGTTCCTGCTAAAAAAGTAACATTTACTCCAAAAGTAAATAAAGCCATTTTAGCTGAGATGCCTGCAGTAAAAACGAAAACGGCCATTTTAATTGATGCTCGCGATGCGGTTGAATTTGACGGTTCTTTCGAGAAAAGTGAAGGTCACATTCCAGGCTCAATTAATATCCCTTACAAAGAAGTTTTAAAGGCCAATGGTTCTTTTAAGTCAAAAGAAGAATTAGAAACTTTAGCTTCAAAGTATGGTCTTGCTGCTGATAAAGAAATTATTATTTACTGTATAACTAGCGTGAGAGCTGCAACTATTTTCTTTGCATTGAATAATATTTTGGAATATTCAAATGTGAAAGTATATGATGGAGCTTATAACGAATGGATATCCGATTCAAACAATTCTTTGGATAAATAATTAGGTTTAATTTTACTGTTAAAGTCCCTCGGTTTTTATCGAGGGACTTTTTTTTTGAATAGCAAAGATGTACTTTTGCTGCCAATATGATGAAGCATCCCGGACATATAAATATTGAAAATTATAATTACGATTTACCCTCAGATCGAATTGCAAAATTCCCCTTAGATCATAGAGATGAATCAAAATTATTGGTCTATAAAGATGGACAGATCCATCAATCAATTTTTAAGAAAATTGATCAATTATTGCCTTCAAACAGCTTGCTTATTTTTAATGATACAAAAGTCATTCAGGCTCGTTTGTTGTTTTTTAAAGAGAGTGGCGCAAAAATTGAGATATTCTGCTTGGAACCTATCTTGCCTACATCCGAAATCCAATTAGCCTTTCAACAGCAAAGTCCAGTTGTATGGAAATGTTTTATTGGGAATGCCAAAAAATGGAAAGAGGAAACGTTAAAAAAAATCATCACAATTGATGAGCTTGAGATTGCATTTTTTGCCAAAAGAATCGGAATGGAAGGTGAGGCTCATCTGGTCGAATTTAGTTGGGAACCCTCAAGTTTTAATTTTTCTCAACTTCTCGAAAGTGCAGGTTTGGTTCCCTTACCCCCTTATTTAAATCGCGACGCACAAAAAGAAGATAAAGATCGTTACCAAACTATTTATGCCCAACACAATGGTTCTGTAGCTGCACCTACTGCTGGGCTGCATTTTACGGATGAGGTTTTTCAGAGCCTACGTAAAAATAATATTAAAACGGATGAGGTGATTTTGCATGTTGGTGCTGGAACATTTAAACCTGTTTCTGCTGATCATATTGGTGATCATGAAATGCACACCGAAAAAATTATCATCCGCAAATCAACCATTGAAAATCTAGTCCGTAAAGAGAATCAAAAAGTGATTGTTGTTGGAACAACCACTGTCCGAACATTAGAGAGTTTATACTGGTTTGGAGTAAAATTATTGGTGGATGAAAATCCTCTTTTTAGCATTCAACAATGGGATCCTTATCAGGAAAAATATCAAATAAAAAACGCTACGATTGAAATCTTAGGATCTATTCTAGATTTTATGAATGAGAATGAATTGAATGAGTTGCATGGCGACACCCAACTCATGATTGCTCCAAGCTATCAGTTTAAAATTGTCGACATTCTAATAACAAATTTTCATCAACCCAAAAGTACACTGCTGTTATTGGTTTCTGCTTTTATGGGGGAGGATTGGAAAAAGGCTTATCAGTACGCTTATGATAACGATTTTCGCTTTTTGAGCTATGGCGATTCTTGTCTTTTCTTTTCATAGATACAAGATACAAGATACAAGTATCCAGATTCAAGACTATAGATGTCAGATAGATGATGCTAATGTCATTAGCAGTTTTTTTTCAATAAAATTTAACTCCACTCATCATCATATTGAAATTCTTTTTATATTTGCCCTTCATGAATATCACGGTCACATATCCCTGTTTATAAGTTCCGAATTAAATTTCTTTAATTTCTAGAACTTTCTTTTTTGTGGTTTACCACCACACCATAATCAATTTATTTATTAATCAACAAACATTCTTGGAGGAAAAATTATGAATACAACTGTACAGCCATTATTGGATATTGTGGGAAAAAGCAAATGCATTTATCACAATCAACATTTTAAAAGAAAAAATTTAGAAGAACATCAAAAACGAAAACAAAAATGGGATCACAATATATAAGATTAAATTATAATTATTTTAGAGGCTTGAAAATGAAGAATATTTGGGCTACAATCAAGGAATCCATATCAGGATCTGATCAAGACTTTACAAAAGGAAGTTTAAAGAGAGCGGTGTTTTTGCTGTCTGTTCCTATGGTTTTAGAAATGATCATGGAATCGGTATTTGCCGTTGTCGACGTATTTTTTGTGTCGAAATTGGGCGCTGATGCCGTTGCCACTGTTGGAATTACAGAGGCGATCATGACTTTGGTTTATGCCATTAGTATTGGATTAGCGATGGCAACAACGGCCATGGTCTCTCGCCGAATTGGTGAACATAAACCAAAAGAAGCAGCCAATACGGCTTTTCAAGCTGTAATAACTGGAATTAGCATTTCATTACTCATAGCTATTCCTGGGTTTATTTTTGCTGAGGACATTCTCAGATTGATGGGAGCTTCTTCTCATATGGTACATGAATTATCGGGTTATACTCGCATTATGCTAGCAGGTAATGTTGTCATCATGCTGCTGTTTATCATCAATGCGATATTCCGCAGTGCAGGCGATGCCGCTATTTCTATGAGGGTGCTTTGGATCGCTAATATTTTAAATATTATTTTAGATCCATGTCTGATTTTTGGAATTGGACCGTTCCCTGAATTGGGAATTACAGGAGCAGCAATTGCTACAAATATTGGTCGTGGCGTAGCTGTGATCTATCAG
Source organism: Bacteroidales bacterium (assembly GCA_041554455.1). Taxonomy (GTDB): domain Bacteria; phylum Bacteroidota; class Bacteroidia; order Bacteroidales. The sequence continues at coordinate 2,758 of JBFFMB010000005.1, read as the reverse complement.
TTTTATATTTTATTCAGAGGAAAACGAAGAATCAAGCTTGGATGGAGTGACTTAGTCATCAGACCATTATTAATTTACCGATTGATCAAAATTTCGATGGGTGGAATTGGTCAAAACATTATAGCTACTTCAAGCTGGATTGGCTTAGTACGTATCGTTTCAATTTATGGAAGTGAAGTTGTTGCGGCTTATACCATTGCTATTCGAGTGATGATTTTTACCTTATTGCCTTCGTGGGGAATCAGCAATGCTGCGGCCACTCTCGTTGGACAAAATTTGGGTGCAAAACAACCCGATCGAGCTGAACATTCAGTATGGATTACAGCTCGAATCAATATGATTTTTATGGGGGTTATCAGTATCTTTTTTATTGTTGTTCCCGAAATCTTTATCCGCCTATTTATTGCAGATGTTCGAGTTGTTGAAATTGGGAGCAGCTGTCTTCGAATTATGAGTTATGGCTTTTTAGCCTATGCTCTGGGTATGGTTTTAATCAACTCATTGAATGGGGCAGGAGATACGCGAACACCTACTTTTATCAACCTGATTGCTTTTTGGATGGTGGAAATTCCATTGGCTTATTTCTTGGCTATCACATTGGGCTACGAAGAAAGAGGCGTATTTGCATCTGTGGTTATTGCAGAAACTGTTTTAACGCTTATGGCTTTGTATTTCTTTAAGCAAGGAAAGTGGAAGTTGAAACAAGTATAAATGTAAAGGAGGGGTTTTATAGCCCCTCTTTTTATTTGGAGACATTTCCAAATTTTTAAAACAAGACTTTCCTATTTATAATTCCTCTATTTTTGCAATACTAATGGATAAGAAAAAGATAACCGGAATTGTTTTAGCAGGTGGCAAAAGCCGCCGTATGGGTACCGAAAAGGGCTTGCTGAAATTTGGTGGAAAACGTTTGATTGAACATGCTGTTGAGGTTCTAGAAAAAGTTTGCGATCATATTATTATTAGTGAAAATGCGGATACCTATGATTTTTTGGGTTATGATGTGTTTGCTGATATCATCCCCAATAGTGGTCCAATGGGTGGAATTTATACAGGTCTCATGAATTCCAAAACCGAATTGAATTTGGTTCTTTCCTGCGATATGCCTTTTATTTCCGTTGAATTATTGAATCATTTAATCGATCATAATGAAGGCTATGATGCAGTTGTTCCTTGGCATGGCGGTCGGAAATTTGAACCCATGTGTGCGCTCTATAATAAGAGTAGTTTGCCTGTTTTGAAGCAACTCATTCAAGATGAAAATTATATAATTCCAGACGCTTATCTGAAATTAAAGACCCATAAATTATTAATATCTTCCGACTTGGACTTTTTTAATACTCATTTATTTGATAATTTGAATTCAAAGGAAGAATTTGAAAGTGCTAGTCAGTACATTGATGAGGTTTTACCCAAAATGAGCAAACTTATTTTAATTGCAGGTACCGGGCGTAATGTAGGGAAGACAACATTGGCTTGCGAACTCATCGAACAAATAAGTAAACATGAGGATGTCATTGGATTGAAAATTTCACCTCATATTCATACTCAAAATAAAAATACAGAATTGCTTCTCGAAACTGATCAATATTCCATTTTTCACGAAAGTGATAAACAAACGAATAAGGATAGTTCCCGAATGTTAAAAGCTGGAGCTAAAAAGGTTTTCTATATCCAATCAGAAGATGAACGTATAGGTGAGGCATTTCAAAAATTAAATGAAGTCATTGATGATCATATACCCATAGTTTGCGAATCGGGTGGCTTACGGAATTTTGTGATCCCTTCAGCATTTCTCATTTGTAACAAAAAGGGAAACACTGTTTTTAAAGAAAAACATCATGCAATTATCCCCAAAGCGGATAAAATACTTCAATTTGATGAATTAGGGTTTGATTATGATATTTCAAGAATTTGTTTTAAAAATGGAACTTGGGAAGTAAGTGAGTCTTAATTACTCCATTCAGGAAGAATACACTTTTCTGTGATCTGAGTCATCAGCTTTTCAAAATCAATCAAGCTTTCCTGCATCACTTTTGAATCGCTTTTGTGGCAAGTTAAGCATGCTCCAACAGTCAAAATTGCTTTCTGTTCTTCACGATTAAATGGACGCATATTTGTCCGAGTACTTCTCAATTGTTTTGTTTCCTCCATAAACCCTATCCAGGCATCTTCGGGCAATCCATCGTATTTATTATTGGCAAAGCGTTGCTTGAAAATCCATCGACCTTTGCCATCCGTAATTTGATATTCGAGCGATCCCCGACCATATCCAATCGCTAGTGGATCGTTATGACAAGATTTGCAATCTCTTCCTTTAGCTATGGTAGTATGTGCATTGGCAGGGGCGTACAAACGCTTGAAAATTTCTTCTTTGTCGCCTGTATAACTTCCTTTATCAATGGTCATAATCATGCCTGGGGCGAAAGTCAAAATCTTTTTATGTTCATCATTTGTTTGCTCAATCCCTAGGGTAGGAGGGTCGGCAAAATACTGTCCTGCATATTCAACCCACGCACCCTTTATCATTTTATTATCAAGCAAATCGTAGCCTTCAGTCTCTTTTTCAAAATCATTGTGACAGCCTATGCATTGGGGTACCCATGCCGAATGACAACTTCCACAACTTAAATTATCATGGGCTGTGCCTTTGGTGCAACTATTTTTTGGAGGATTCAGATCCATCACTTTTCCACTGCTTTTTGAGATTAATTTAGAAACTCCATTTTCATTGATAAAGGAATTAGGAATGGCTTTC
>JBFFMB010000004.1:0-14518 GCA_041554455.1 Bacteroidales bacterium | reverse complement strand
TATTACAAAGCTTGAAGTGCCTTTTAATTCTGTTGCTGCAGAATACTTTAATGACAAAACAATATATGACTTGGATGACATTCAAGAGGTTGATCCATATGAATGGTTAGATGATGAAAATATATCTGCTAAAGATATTTTGAATGAGTCATGTTTTGTTTCAAAAAAATATAATTCTGTGATTAGCATTATTTGGCAGCCATAAAACCATCTTTTGAATATTCGCTATCCGTGCCTTCCATACCAAACAATAATCCCAAAATAATAAGCATTGAATAGTCCTAAGTCAAAAGAACCCCGCTCATCGAAAAATGTTTTTCCGCCCGCTGGCGCGGTATGTTGTCCGTGCCTATAAAACAGTTACAAAAACATCCCTCACACCCCCTTCTAAACCCCCTTATTTTACAGGCCATAAAAATGGACCGCTCTATTTGATCAAACGAACCGCTCCGTTTAAGTAAATAGACAGGTCTATTTGAGTGAATGATGAAGTTTATATAAATAAATAGACTTGACCATTAGCAGACGTAGGCATGTTTTCCATACTCTGTTCTACTCAAACATTCCCTCTCAAAAATGAATCAGTACGCCAAATAAATGACTTCTCCCTGGTACTTTGTCATTTTTTAGTGGTCCTGAATGATTTTTGCATGGTCCTTATCCATTTTTGAGTGGTTCTCAGTCATTTTTAGGTGGTACTCATCTATTTCCGAGTGGTTCGCAATGATTTCTGAGTGGTACTGAATAATTTTTGCATGGTCCTCAATGATTTTTTGTCGGTTTTCTTTGAACCATCAAAAAAATGAACGACCAATCTAATAATCTAGCGTCTAACATCTAAAGTCTAATGTCTTAGGTATTAGCATGGCTGTATTCCCAAGATAAGGTAGCCCTCTTTTAGAGCATCGAATACGCTATTATCGAGGACGTAAGTGATCTTAACGCTAAGTTCTCTGCCAAGATACTGTTGATTTTCTTTGTCGTATTCCATCAATAAAAGGAAATCCCCTACTTGAAAATTCCGATCATTAAAGCGAAGCTCAAAGGTTTTGCTTCCATTCAAGAGATCATCCATATACTCAGACCATACTTTTAATTGATGTGTTGCCATCTTTATTCATTTATGAGTTAAAAACCCTTCGGTCCAATCAGAAAATCAAAGCGAGGAGGTCAAAAATAATTAATCTTTTTTACATCATGAACTAATTGCTTACTATAACAAAATAAATGGAGAGTCTTTACACACTTGCTTTTTGTTTTCAAATTACCAAATTGTTCAATAACCCGGTCATAAATAGTATGCCTTAGCGTCAGTTTTGTAAAAAACAAACTGCCAATTCGACTCCTAACGTCTTATTTTTCACGTCATTATGTCATTTTTATGAATAGGTATATCAATTGATCAAATAAAATGAATTCGTAAACACATTAAAAAAAAGAATCAATGAACTTTAATAACTATACTATCAAATCGCAAGAAGCCATACAGCAAGCCCAACAAATTGCTCAAGGTTTCGAACATCAACAAATCGAAAACGCACATTTACTTAAAGCCATTTTTGAAGTAGATGAGAATGTACTTCCCTATATTTTAAATAAGCTTGGAATAAATGCCGAGATTTTCCAAAAATCTTTGGATAGCATTCTCAAGAGTTTTGCTAAAGTTCAAGGAGCTGAAATGATGTTATCGCGTGAAGCAGGTAAAACATTAAATAATGCAGTTGCCATTGCTAAAAAGATGAAAGATGAGTACATCTCCATCGAACATTTGCTATTAGCAATACTCAAAGCATCAGATGATTCCTCACGTTTAATGAAAGATAATGGGATAGATGAGAATAATTTATCGACTGTAATCAATGAGTTGAGAAAAGGAAAAAATGTGAGCTCACAATCGCAAGAAGACACCTATAATTCGCTCGACAAATATGCTCGTAACCTGAATCAATTAGCCAATGATGGCAAGCTTGATCCTGTAATCGGTCGGGATGTAGAAATTCGCAGAATACTGCAAATTCTTTCCCGAAGAACTAAAAACAACCCCATGCTTATTGGAGAACCCGGAACAGGGAAGACAGCCATTGCCGAAGGTTTGGCCCATCGATTAGTAAAAGGGGATATTCCCGAAAATCTAAAAGATAAAACCATATACTCTTTGGATATCAGTGCCTTGATTGCAGGGGCCAAATACAAAGGTGAGTTTGAAGAACGGCTAAAATCGGTTATCAAAGAAGTGATTGCTGAAGAGGGTAACATTGTTTTATTCATCGACGAGATACATACATTGGTGGGCGCTGGGGGCGGTCAAGGAGCCATGGATGCAGCCAATATTTTAAAACCAGCTCTAGCTCGTGGGGAACTTCGTGCTATTGGAGCGACAACCCTCGATGAATATCAAAAATATTTTGAAAAAGATAAAGCATTAGAGCGCCGATTCCAAAAAGTAATGGTGAACGAACCTGATAGAGAAAGTGCAATTTCTATTCTGAGAGGAATCAAAGAAAAATACGAAAGTCATCATAAAGTCAGAATACAAGACAGTGCGATTATTTCAGCTGTTGAGCTTTCACAACGATATATTAGTGATCGGTTTTTGCCCGATAAGGCCATCGATTTAATGGATGAAGCAGCGGCAAAATTACGCATGGAAATAAACTCAAAACCCGAAATATTGGATGTGTATGATCGCAAGATTATGCAATATGAAATTGAGCTGGAAGCCATAAAACGCGAAAATGATAAAAATAAAATTTCGCATATAAAGAAAGAACTTGCCAACCTAAAAGAAATACGAGAAGGTGTTTTTGCTAAATGGAAATTGGAAAAGGATTTGGTTGATAATGTTCAATCGGTAAAAGCAAAAATCGAAGAACTTAAACAACAAGCAGAGAGAGCTGAACGTGATGGCAATTTCGGTTTGGTAGCAGAATTAAGGTATGGTAAAATCCAAGAAGAGGAACGCTTATTGGACAAGCTAAAAATAGAATTAGAAGCAAAGCAGGATACCGCATTGATAAAAGAAGAAGTAACCGAAGAAAATATCGCAGAAGTAGTAGCTAAATGGACGGGCATTCCTGTTTCAAAAATGCTCCAAAGCGATCGGGAAAAATTATTGCTTTTGGAGGATGTGCTCCATAAAAAAGTGGTTGGTCAAGACGAAGCTATTGAATTGGTTTCGGATGCTGTTCGTCGTTCGCGGGCTGATTTGCAAGATAGTCGCAAGCCCATTGGGAGTTTTCTGTTTTTAGGGACGACGGGTGTTGGCAAAACAGAACTTGCAAAAACCTTGGCCGAGTATTTATTTAATGATGAAAATGCGCTCACCCGTATCGACATGAGTGAATACCAAGAACGTCATGCAGTCAGTCGATTAGTAGGAGCTCCTCCCGGATATGTGGGCTATGAAGAAGGCGGACAACTTACCGAGGCTGTTAGACGCAAACCATATTCTGTTGTCCTTTTAGATGAAATTGAAAAGGCACATCCCGACACTTTCAATATTTTGTTACAAGTATTGGATGAAGGAAGATTAACAGATAATAAAGGCCGTGTTGCAGACTTTAGAAATACCATCATCATCATGACATCGAATATGGGCGCTCATATTATTCAGGATCAAATGGAAAATATTGACATGAGCAAACGGATGGATGTAGTAGAACAAACAAAAAAAGAAGTACTTGTTTTATTAAAAAAGACGATACGTCCAGAATTCCTAAATCGTATTGATGAGATTGTCATGTTCACTCCTTTAAATGCTGAAGAAGTGAAAGAAATCGTAAAAATTCAACTTGAATCGCTCCAAAAAATCTTGGCGAAAAAAGAAATGAAATTATCAATAACAGAAAAAGCTATTGAGTACTTAAGCAAAATAGGATTTGAACCTCAATTTGGGGCCAGACCAATTAAACGAGTCATTCAGCGACACATTTTGAACGAGCTTTCAAAAGCCATTCTTGGTGGCAAAATTAGTCCTGAAAGTGAAATCTACATAGATCTAGCAAATAACAAACTCGTATTTAGCAATAAGTCACTAAAAGAATAATTAAAAAAACCTTAGGGATAGTTGCAGAAAAGATCTGACCCGACTCGATAAATATTTAACAAAAAAAGGAAATAGCTCAAAGCCTACTCTACTCCTCCATCCTTTTATGCACCATCATCATAAAAGCGTGCAGTGGTTTAGAGATGTGCTTTGCCTTCGACCAAATCATGATCAATTTGGCGTTAAAATCAGGACCAGTCCAATGAAGGCTTTTCACTAAGCCCTTGTCCATCTCCTCCTTAATGACCATTTCTGGCAAAAAGGCAATCCCATTTCCCAATACCAATAATCGTTTAACGGCATCCAAACTATTGATCTCAACAATTTTATTGGGTTTCACATCCGAATGAATCAGCATTTTCTCGAGGATGTTTTTATAATTGCAATCCGATTTTACAAAGATCAAATCTTTCTGGTGTAAATCATTGATGCGCACACTCTTCTTCTTTGCTAATTCGTCTTCAGGATGAACAGCCAAGACCAGTTTAATTTTACTCAGTTCTTCGACTTCTAATTGTTTATCCTTAAAACTATCGGTGATCAGAAAAGCCAAGTCGATGACTCCCGAATTAAAGATATCGACCAGATTAAAGCTCGTACACCAATCGATATCAAAATTAATTTTGGGGAAAATTAGTTGGAATTCTTTGATCAGTTCCGGGAAAAAACAGGCACTAATGGATTGAGGTGTTTTGATGGTCAGTGTTCCGTATTTGTCATCCAAATTGCCCAATGCACTTAAAATCTCCTTTTCAATATTGACCAAGCGTTGGGTATGAGCCAATAATTTCACCCCGGCTGGAGTCAAACTAATGGTTCTACCTGAGCGTTGAAACAGTTCTTTCCCCAAACTATTTTCCAATGAACGGATTTGTGCCGATACTGTTGATTGTGCTAGATGAAGAATATTTGCGGCATTGTTAAAACTTAACAAATTAGCCACCACTTGGAAGGTTTTGAGTTCTCTGAATTCCATATTTGTTATCGTTATATCCGATATTATCTATCGAATAATATCATTGTGTATTATTATTTCGATATACTAATTTAGCAAAAATAAATAATAAACATACAAATCAGATGACAGAAGCAGAAATAAAAGAGATCGTTTATAAAAATTATTCGAATGGATTTCACTGTGCCGAAAGTATAGCCAACACTATACAAGAAATTTTCCCTGAAAAATCCACTAAGCTTTGTATGGCAGCATCCGGTTTTTGCGGCGGTATTGGCGGCTGCAAAGAGGACGTTTGCGGTGCACTTAGTGGTGGAATCATTGCTCTTGGTTCCATTTATGGTCGACATAATGGAAGTTGTGATAACTCAAAATTAGTTACACTCTCCAAAACATTTCGCCAATCATTTATTGATGAGTTTACTACTACCGTATGTAAAAAGGTTATTGCGAATATGGAAACTATGGCAGCATACGATGGATGTAAAGATGTAACCGCCAAAATGAGCTGGATTTTATACAATTTAATTAAAGAGGAATAGTTCTATTTTTGTATTCACAAAAGAGAAATACTATGGAACAGACTAAAACCCTCCTTGCCAACCCAAGCTATTTTGAGCCTGAGGTGAAAAAGAAAGAAATGAGCACTAATGATCTGGTTTTTGCTTTTATAGGCACTAAATTAGTTTTCATAGAGGGTTCGATTCCAAACAATGAGGACTTTCAAAAACTGAACTTACATCCTAGCTACATAAGCTATATTGGCAAGATAGATAGCACCAACTGTTTTGCTATTGACTTAGCAAATGAAAGCATCCCTCAAGCGACATTGACAGGCGTCCGTCAGCTTTACAATTGTTTAGCTGAACATTTTTTAAAGGCAGCTATCTATGCTTATCAAATTATTTTATGGAATCGGAAAACAACATTTTGTGGGAGTTGCGGTTCTTTGACCGAAGAAAACCTAATTGGCGTTTTAGTGAAACATTGCCCCCAATGCCAATCCGAATTTTACCCCAAGATTTCCCCCTCAGTGATTGTAGCCGTTAACAAAGGAGATCAATTATTATTAGCTCAACACCAACGAATCACCAACGGGATGTACACTGTTTTAGCCGGTTTTGTGAATCCGGGAGAAACCTTAGAGGAATGTATTCATCGGGAGATTAAAGAAGAAGCCGGTATTGAAGTTTGCAACATCAGGTATTTTGGGAGTCAGCCCTGGCCATTCCCCGATTCGCTGATGATCGGATTTACAGCAGAATATGCTAGTGGAGAATTAAGACCTGATCGGGATGAGATCAGCGATTTGAAATGGGTTAAAGCGAATGAAATCCCTGAGTGGCCGGATAAAGTGAGTATTGCCAGAAGTTTGATTGATTCTTTTATTAAAAAAAATAAATAAAAGCAAATATCTGAACCAATCAACAAAAAACAAAAAGCCATCAGTAAACTCAAAGGATGCATTCAAAGACTCACTGAAAGCCCAAACCTATTTTTTTTTATCTTTATCGCTAAATTCCCCTCGATGGAATAAATGGTCGATAATTTATTAGAATATGAAGGTTTTCCTAATCGTTTTAATCGCTACACTTTTTATTGAACATAGTTATTCTTCTCCTAAAAGAGAGAACACTCCCATCCATCCAAATGAGATAGTCCAGAACCAAATAATCATAGAAAAATACGAAAGACAATTTGGAAAGTACTATGCTAACGATATGCCTGACAGCCTTTTGCATTATAATGACTTGGCAATTGAACAATACCAAATAAATAATGATACCAATATGATTTTGAGATGTCTCGATGAAACATGTCAATTTCTTGTTTCAAATGGTTATATAAAGATGACAAGTGAGCCATTAAAACAATACATTACATTAGCTGAGAAATCAGGGAGAAAATTCTATATTGCAAGAGCGTATGGACTAACGGCCGAATTTCTTTTTTCGGGAGATATTAATAAAGCAGTAGCCCTTGAATATTTTAATAAGAGTCTGCATCTTTTCCAAAGCATTGAGGATTATCAAAATATTGCTTATACCTATTTTAGATTAGGAAAGTATTTTTCAACTACAGATAAAGACAAAGCACTAACTTATTTCCAAGAAGGCTTGGACATAATTGAGAAGAAGCAGTTGAAGGTTTATTGGTTTCCTTATCGATTCATGGCAGGCTTTTATAGACATCAATTAATGGATTATCCCAATGCTAAAAAGTACTATAAAAAGGCACTTAAAGAAGCCGAAAAGAAAAATAATCCACAAAAGATTGCAGATATTCTAATAGAACAAGCTTGCTTGAATTTACAATACAATCAAATAGATAGTGTTTTAGGTTTCTATTTAGAGGCCCTTAAATTATTAATCCCTATAGAAGATTCAACTAAATTAATGACGTGCAGTTCTAACGTAATAATGTCGTGTTACAGCCATTTAGGAGTGTATTACGAAACAATAAAAGATTATGAGAAAGCACTATTTTATCATTCTAAAGTAAAAATGAATCGTGTATTGAGAGGTGGAGAATGGATGCCCGAACCTCTTCTTAAAATCGCCGAACTTAATAATAAACTGGGGTATTACAAAAAAGCAGCAGCGTACTATGAAGAATACATACAACTGAATGACAGCTTACAGCAACTAAGTGTTGCAACAGATTTTGCAAAGCTTGAGCTAAAATTTGAAATGGAAAACGAGAAAAAAATAAATCTTGAAAAAGAAGAAATTGCAAAAGTCTCTATCAAAAAACAAAAAGCCATTAGAAACCTTTTCATATTGTTATGCCTATTCCTTTTTGTAATTATCTATTTACTTTTCAGAAATAATAAAAACAAACGCAAAGCAGACAGGAAATTGTATGAAGCCGAAATGCTGAAACTCCGCTTTTTCACTAATATCTCACATGAAATACGAACACCCTTAACACTTTTGATTTCTCCATTAGAACGGATTCATGATATGATCAAAAAAGTTGGAGATGATAGTTTAGTCGTACTGATGCTTCGTAATGCCGAAAAATTAAAGAATTTGATTAACCAACTTTTGGATATTTCAAAAATTGATCAGGAAAGCATTAAACTTAACCTCAGCAAGCATGATTTCAACAGTCTTTTTCGCACGACTACATCGATGTTTCATTCACTGGCTGAAGACAAGGGCATTGACTTCCGAGTGGAAGAAGAGCAAGAAGACCTTATTTTTAGTTATGATAAAGAACGGATAGAACATATCATCAATAATGTATTGTCGAATGCGTTTAAGTTTACACCAAAAGGGGGCAAAATAACGGTTAAGACCCTAAAACAAAATGAACACCTTATCATCAGTATAAAAGACAACGGAATAGGGATTCCTGCTACGGATATCGATAAAATATTTAATCGCTTCTATCAAACAGATCTTAGTATTTCGGCTAAGTATGAAGGAACGGGACTTGGCCTTTCCATTGTAAAAGAATATGTTGAACTGCATAAGGGTTCTGTAAGTGTGATAAGTGAGCTAAATAATGGGAGCGAGTTTGTGATCAAACTACCTTTGTTTATTCAAAATCACGAGCTAGCAAACAAAACAGCAACGATTAATAAAATAGGTCCCGAGCTATTTGAGTTAGCAAAAGACCACACAGAAAATACGACAACAGATCTTGAAAAAAATACCATACTCATCGTAGAAGACAATAAAGATTTAAGACGGTATTTAACCACTATTTTTTGCAACAGATATCATATTTTAGAAGCTGCTAATGGTGAAATTGGAGAACAAATTGCCATTGCAGAATATCCAGATATTATTATTTCAGATGTTATGATGCCCGTTTGCGATGGCTATAAGTTTACAGAATCGATTAAATCAAACATTGAAACCAGCCATATTCCTATCATACTATTAACGGCCAAAACAAATAGAGATGACAAAATCATTGGGTTGAATAAAGGTGCAGACGATTTTATTTTAAAACCTTTTGATGAAAAGGAGCTTATTTTAAAAGTGAGCAATATTATAAGTACCAGGAAAAAATTCAGGGAAAAATTCAAGAAAAACATTACCGTCAATCCATCAGAAGTATATGCTAATTCCATTGATGAACAATTATTGATTGATATTACCACAGTTATTGAGGAAAACATATCAAATAGCGAGTTTACAATTGAACAATTATGCCAAGAAATTGGATTATCCAAACGAAATTTACATCGAAAATTAAAAGCATTAACCGACTTAACTCCCAATCATTTCATTCGTTTGATAAGACTCAAAAGAGCGGCTCAATTATTATCCAAAAAAACAGGAAGTGTCAGTGAAATAGCCTATCAAACAGGCTTTGATAATCTTTCCTACTTTACGAAACGTTTTAAGGAAGCCTTTCATAAACTACCCTCAGAATATTAGAAATACGCAAATTTATTAGAATTGACAAAAAGTGTTAATCTTTGGCACTATAGTGTTAATGCTTTTACGACAGACCTCTTTCCTTTGCAGTGCTAGCAATATGATTTGTTAAATTCAAAAAAACACACAACTGTAAAAATGTGTTTTGAATTAAACCGTCAATGCCAACTTTATTAAAAAAACAATTAAACTAATAAACCTATGAAAAGTAAAATAATGCCGCTTATAACAATAGGACTGCTATTTAGCAGTATGATATTTTGTTCATGTAAAAAGGACAATAATCCTACCCCTAATCCAGATCCAGATCCGGAATTAGATACTATAACAGTAATAGATCCAGCAATAGAAATAACGTGGAGCACAAAAGCATCCATGCCCAGTTCACGTTATGGTGGTGATGCTGTTGTTTGTAATGATAAGATATATCACATTGGAGGAAGATCCAGCCAATCCATTCAGAAATCAAATTATGTATATGATCCTGTTCTGAATTCATGGAGCACAAAAGCTGAGATGCAAGTGGGTACAATGAATTTTGCATTGGCTTCAATTGGAGACAATATTTATGCAATTGGTGGAGATGAATTCTTATCAAAAAATGAAATTTATAATACGATAAGCGATACATGGACTTATGGGCAAGCAATGCCAACACCAAGACAACATATAGATTGTGCCGTAGTAGACGGAAAAATTTATGTGATTGGAGGATTGACCAGTTGGGGAAATTATACGGGTGTAAATGAAGCCTATGATCCAACAACCAATACATGGGAAACAAAAGCACCCATGCCAACACCAAGACATAATCCTGCAGTAGTTGCATATAAAGATAAAATATATGTGTTTGGAGGGTCTGGCTCACCAGCAGATATATGGACCTATCAAAACACCGTTGAGGTTTATGATCCCGCAACAGATACTTGGGCTTCAAAACAAGGACTTCCCACAAATAGATTCAACCCTTTTACAGCTGTGATCGATGATAAAATATTTGTTATTGGGGGTTCTGTTGAGAGTGTTATGACATCAAGAGTGGATGTTTACTATCCAGAAACTGATAGCTGGGAAGATGCCACAGACTTACTTAATCCATTATTGTTTGCCGGAGTAGTTACATATAACAATACAATTTTTGTTTCTGGAGGATGTAATAGTAATTGGACTGCATATTCAAGCAATTATCAAGGAGTTTTGAAATAAGGCATAATCGAAATAAAAAGACTACTATCTTATCTAAAAATTTGGATATACAGTAAGGAATTTCAAGCTAAATTTGATTTGAGTAGTTTATTATTGATTCCAACAAGGATTCAAGCTGGGAACTTGAATTAAAAGCCTCCATAATTGGAGGCTTTATTTACCTGATACTAAATTAAAAAAAGAAGAGCTTAGTGCAGTATACCTGTGTTTTCAATTATATTTTTACCACTCATCATCTAAAAAACACCATCCATCATTTTATTTTTTGAAAATCGAGCAAAAGATTTTTAATTTGCACCATCATTTAATAAATAACCTAATGAAAAAAATAATTATTACTGCATTAATTTGTGTGTTAGGTTTAACATCCTATGCACAAATTGACGAAAATTTATCTTTTAGCGAAATACAGAGCAAAGCGATCGATTATTTTAGAAATAACAATGCAGATTCAGCCATTCTTTATATGGAATTTGCTTATCAAAAATTTCCCGAAAATGATATTCGATCAATTAATATACTAGGCTCAATGTATACCCGAGCAGGGCATTATTCAAAAGCTATAGACATCTGGAAGTTGGGTATTGAAAAAGGACATTATTATAATTTAAACAACCCCAGATATCAAGAATTTTATAAAGACAATGTCGATTTTGCTGCGATCGCAAAGATAGAAAAAGACAAGATTGACGCAGCTCATATGAAGCATGAGGTCATTCTACCAAGCAATTATGATACAAATAAAAGCTATCCAACAGTATTTATTTTTCACGGGAATAACAGAAGCATTGAAACATCAAAACAATCATGGATTTCAAAAACAATGAAGGATGAATGTATCACCGTTTTTCTTCAATCCTATGTTCATATGGATCAAGGTACTTTTCAATGGCTTCCCAATGATGAAAAAACCAATAAAGAATTTAAAGAAATTTATGATGCCGTTATGGCAAATTATGCTGTCAACAAGAAAAAAATCATTTTTACAGGAATGTCGGCAGGTGGAAGAAAAGCTATAGAATACGCATTCAATGAATTTGTCCCAATGTCTGGATTGGTTTTAAATTGTCCAGTTATTCCAAACGACATACAAGAAGATGCCATCCAACAATTTGTTTCAGCAAATAAAAAAATTGGGATCATCACCGGGGAAAATGATTTTGCTCTAGTGGCTCAAAAAAAATTAGTAAGTGATATTGAAAAGATCGAAGGACAAAGCAAACTGATCGAAAATAAGGGTCTGGGTCATGAGTTTCCTGAAAACTTTTCCAATTTTCTGGATGACTATTTACAATGGGTTATTGAATAAAAAAAACAAAAAAATACAAATAACAGTTCTTCTGGAAATCGTTCAGACATAAGAATCTTAAAAAAGAAAGCCTTCATTCATTGGGGGCTTTTCTTTTTGTATACAAAACCTAAAGTTTGGTATAATATTCGCTTTAAAATTGTCAATCAATTAGGACTTATACTTAACTTGCATATAAAATAACAAAATTTAATTTCTGCCTTTTATATAACACTATCAAATAATCATCGTTTATCTTTATAAAGGAAGCATTTGAATCCAAATTGACAACATCTTACATATGAAAAAAAATAGAAAAATTCTTCTAGGAGTTATTGCAACCATCGTTATCATTATTATATGGTTAAGCTTAGGCAGCGGGAAGCAAACCGTTGAAACCATAAAGGTTCCCGTTAAAACGGGGGTGTTTGAAATCAGTGTAACGACTACCGGTGAATTGGAAGCCAAGAGTTCCGAAAAAATTCTCGGACCTACAAACATACGATCTATGCGAATTCATCAAGTTAAAATTGATGATATTATTCCTGATGGAACGGTTGTCGACTCTGGAGATTATGTTGCCCAATTGGATAGAACCGAATTGAGTGATAAAATAAAAGACAAGGAAACAGAGCTAGAAAAACTCCAATCACAATATACAAAAATGGAGCTGGATACTTCGCTTGACTTAAGAACTGCACGGAATGAGTTAATCAATTTAAAATATAGTCTCGAAGAACTTAAAATTGAATTAGAACAATCTATTTACGAACCACCGGCAAGCATTCGTCAGGTTGAAATTAGCCTTGACAAAGGTCAACGTGCTTTCGATCAAGCAACGAATAACTACAGTCTTAAATACCAGAAAGCTGTCGCGAATATGCAAGAAGTTGCGGCTTCACTATCAAAAACAACCCGTGAATATAATAATTTGATTGCAGTACGTTCAAGCTTTACGGTCTATGCACCAAAAGCAGGAATGGTGATCTATAAGAGAGATTGGGATGGTTCCAAGGTGGGCATCGGATCACAGATTAGTGCGTGGGATCCTACGGTAGCAACTTTACCCAATTTAGACGAGATGATTTCGAAAACCTATGTCAATGAAATTGATGTTAGTAAGGTTGAGGTTGGCCAAAAAGTAGAAATTGAAGTGGATGCATTTCCTGATAAAAAATATACAGGAGAGGTTACTGAAATGGCAAACATTGGGGAACAATTAAAAAATAGCAATGCCAAAGTATTTGAAGTCATCATTAAGGTGAATGAATTTGATTCCATACTTCGTCCTGCTATGACTACGATGAACAAAATTATTACCAGTGTCGTAAGCAAAGCTCTATATATTCCTATTGAATGTATTCAGAATAATGAAGAGATGGCTTATGTTTATACTCATAAAACCCGCAAACAAGTGATTGTTGGGGCAAGTAACGAAAACGAAATCATTATTGAAGCGGGATTGGAAGAAGGAGAAGAAGTATATTTAGTCCCACCTGAAAATGCAGAGTCTTTTAGAATCGAAAAATTAAGCAAGGAAATTCTAAATAAATTCAATCGTAAACAAGACAAAAAATAAAGCCCTTGGAAAGATATGTACAAATACTATTTATTGCCATAGACGCTGTTCTTGCCAATAAATTCAGATCCATACTTACGGCCTTGGGAATTATTTTTGGTGTAGCTGCAGTGATTGCCATGATGGCCATTGGAAATGGAGCCAGACAAGAAATCTTGGATCAAATGAAATCAGTTGGAGTAAATAATATTGTGATCACCCCTATCGATGATGCAATTATCAGTGATGATAATGACCAAGGAAAGTCCTCTAGCACAAAATTTTCTCCCGGTCTAAATCTTAAAGACGCGAATAGCATTTTAAATATTATCCCGACTGTGGCTAAAGTTAGTCCACAGGTCACTTACGAAACCTTTATTCTTAAATCCGGCAAACGTAGTAAAGCCAACTTAAATGGGGTTACACCCGAATTTTTCGAGGTTTATACATTAAACTTAGCCGAAGGACAAATGTTCAATAGTGAGCATATGAAAACCGGAGCTCCGGTTTGTATTATTAGTCCGGTAATCAAAGCCCGTTTTTTTCCAAACGAAAACCCCATAGGCAAACACATTAAATGTGGTCATATCTGGTTAAAAGTCATAGGTGTTCTGGAAGGACCTAAATACAATATCGAAACGCGGATTGATTTAGGTGTTGGCGATTATAGTCAGAACATTTTCGCTCCTTTATCTACTATCTTATTAAGATACAAAGATCGTTCAATTGTGAATATGAGTAAAAGCGAATCTAGCTTTATGATGTTTGGGATGGGGGCTATTTCCATAAGTTCTTCTGCGGGTTCAGGTGAGTCCAATAAAAATCAGATTGATAAGATTATCGTACAGGTAAAAGAAACCGAGCAACTAATCCCAACCCAAGCTGTTTTAAGTAAATTGCTTTTACGAAGACATCAGGGCATCAAGGATTATGACATTAAAATCCCTGAATTACTGCTGAAACAAGAGCAACGGACCAAAGATATTTTCAATATCGTATTGGGTGCCATTGCCAGTATTTCTCTGATCGTTGGAGGAATCGGCATTATGAATATCATGTTAGCCTCGGTAAT
>JBFFMB010000003.1:0-16237 GCA_041554455.1 Bacteroidales bacterium | reverse complement strand
TTTTTTTGCGTCTTGTGTCTTTGCCATGATATTAGATTTTAATATTAGTTTCTAAATTCCCATTTAAGTAAAGTATAAAAATAATAATTTTCTTGAAAAAAATTAATCTTTGGCCTCAAACTCAATCATAATTGAGTCGTTTAAGCTGATTCCAAGTAAGCTACTCGCGTTTCCATGATTCATGGCAACTTCGAGGTGGCCATTAGAAGCAAAGATAACAACGATCTCACCAATTGGAACATCATTATACGATTGGTGTATTTTATTGATTTTTTCTCCTCGTAAAAGCACATGATATTTACGAGATTTTCCAATTGACTTAAATAAATCATGAGTTATATTGGTCACTAAGTTCTCGTAAGCATCAATATAAATAACCATGCCCTTACTAGTGTCTTTATTAGTGGTAGGTTTAAATTGAAGTTTTACTGTTAGATTTTCACGTTTACTGCCTAATTCCTCTATCGGGTTTCCTTTGACTAAATGCAAAGCCGCATTTACGAAACGATTGTAGGTCGAAAATGTAAATGAATCCGAATCTTGAGGAATATTTAATTCAATAAGTTTTTCAGGTTGATCTTCAAAAATCATTGAAAAAATGCCATTATCTGCACCAATAAAATAGTGTCCTTTATGAAAGAGTACAACATGAGGTGACTTTTCGGATTCCTCAGTACTCACACCTAAAATATGAATGGTGCCTTCTGGAAAGTTTTGATAACAATTTTTGAAAATAAAAGCTGCCTGTTCAATACTAAATGGAGTAACTTGATGAGAAATATCAACAATTTTTAAATCAGAAAGTTGACTGTAAAGTTTTCCTTTCACGGCAGCCACATAATGGTCTCTTAGACCCCAATCTGTTAGTAGTGTTATAATCGGCATACGATTTTTTTAAAAATTGCTTTTCTCCGTAAAAAATTAGTTAATTTTACAATTCAAAAATAACAAAAATATAGGTCTCAAATTTCCGAAATCAATATTTTTAGTAAACATAGCTGATGAATGAAAAAATTATCCATCTGGAGACCTATAATCCTCTCGATATTTTTGGGGTAAATGATTTGTATTTAGAGCGAATCAAAAAGTTTTTTCCAAAACTTAAGATTATCGCCCGTGGAACAGAAATCAAAGTGATTGGGAATGATGCAGAAATTGAAAATTTTGAACACAAATTCTCACTCATTCTGGTGATGCATGATAAATTTGGAAAAATCACTGAGGACAATATCAAACAAATTTTTGGGGATGGGGACGATAATTTTGTGAAAGCCAATGGTATTCATCAAGACGTTTTGGTTCATGGTCGTGATGGCATGCTCATTAAGGCCCGTACTGAAAATCAACAAATATTAGTAGATAGTAGCGAAAAGAACGATTTGCTTTTCGCGATAGGCCCCGCTGGAACTGGGAAAACATATACTGCCGTTGCTTTAGCCGTAAGAGCTCTTAAAAACAAAGAAGTACGTCGTATTGTATTAACTAGACCTGCTGTAGAAGCAGGTGAAAATCTTGGGTTTTTACCTGGCGATTTAAAAGATAAATTGGATCCTTATTTGCAGCCTCTCTACGACGCTTTACTCGATATGCTTCCTACTCAAAAATTACTCTCCTATATGGAAGATGGAACAATTGAGATTGCTCCATTAGCTTTTATGCGAGGCCGAACACTCGATCATGTATATGCTATTTTAGATGAGGCTCAAAATGCAACTTCGGCACAATTAAAAATGTTTCTTACACGTATGGGACGCTCTGCCAAATTTGTAGTGACAGGCGATATCACTCAGATTGATTTACCTAAACACCAATCCTCTGGCTTGGTTCATGCACAAGAGCTATTAAAAAATATTCCCGGCATTGCTTTTATCACTCTGGGAAAAGAAGATATCATTCGACACCGTTTGGTGAATGATATTGTAAATGCTTATGAGAAAAACGATAAATAATTCAAATTAGTAAACATGAAAAACGCAATTACAAAAACTGATTTTAACTTCCCAGGACAAAAAAGTGCTTATAAAGGAAAAGTAAGGGACGTATATAATATTAACGACAAATTATTGGTCATGGTTGTAAGCGATCGCATCTCAACTTTTGATGTAGTTCTGCCCGTAGGAATTCCTTATAAAGGACAAGTTTTGAATCAAATCGCAGCTAAATTTTTAGATGCCACTGAAGATATTGTTCCAAACTGGAAAATTGCAACTCCTGATCCTATGGTAACCATTGGCCATTATTGTGAACCATTTAAAGTTGAAATGGTTATTCGTGGTTATCTTTCTGGACATGCTTGGCGTGAATACAAAGCTGGGAAACGCGAAATTTGTGGTATGGAAATGCCCGAAGGAATGAAAGAAAATGATAAATTCCCAGAGCCACTAATTACCCCTACAACCAAAGCCTCAGTTGGTCATGATGAAGACATCACAAGAGAGGAGATCTTGAAACAGGGCTTGGTTATTGAAGCAGACTATCTGAAACTAGAAGAATACACTAGAGCTATTTTCCAACGGGGAACTGAAATTGCTGATAAAATGGGATTGATTTTAGTAGATACCAAATATGAATTTGGTAAAGTAGGTGATCAAATTTATTTGATCGATGAAATTCATACACCAGATTCTTCTCGCTATTTTTATAAAGACGGATATCAAGAACGTCAAAACAACAACGAAGCTCAAAAACAATTATCGAAAGAATTTGTTCGTGAATGGCTAATGGCTAACGGTTATCAAGGAAAAGAAGGACAAGAAATTCCAGCAATGGATGAAGCATTCATCAATTCAGTATCTGAACGCTATATTGAATTGTATGAAAACATTACTGGTGATATTTTTGAAAAAGCGAATGTAAGCAATGTACTAGCTCGTGTTGAGAAAAACATCATGGATTATTTGGCTAAATAAGTTCTAACTTTCTGCACGCTAGTATTTAAAATAATAATAAAAGGGTACCACTCTATATTGGCACCCTTTTATTATTTAGTGAAAATGAATACCTTTTATAAAACTGCTTGTTGTAACTTCTGCAATTCAACAACTTTATCCTTATACCCAATTTTCTCATACGAGAATATCAAATCTTCAAGCAAGCGATTAATCATAACCAATTGACTAGCGGGCGTATAATAACTATTTTCCTTTTGCAATTTCAACTGCTCTACATATAAATCAATTTCATTTTTAGTAAAAACCGCTCCCTTATTAAATGGGTTGAGATAAAACAGAATATCAGATTGTCTAACAGCTTCCGTTTTTTTTATGGAATTACTATCGACATAGGCCAATATAAAATGCTTGGGTAAATTAATTCCGTAAACAGGTATTTTTAAACTCTGACAAACAACTAAATACAGCAGCCCCATGGAAAGAGGATTGCCTAATTTGGTGTCTAGTAAATTATTGATAAAGAAGTTATCTGGTGAGTAAAAGTTTTTTTTATTCCCACGAAAATGATGTACATCAAAGAAAATATGATTGATTACCCTTATTTTCTCAAGACCTGTTAGGTCACTATTAATTTCGAGCCAAACATCTTGAATAATTGTACTCACTTTTCTAAAAAGCAATTCTTCATTCAAATCAGGATAGTTGTATTTTGACACTAGGATAAAGCCTTTCAAGAGGTCATTAAATTGAAAATGGGCCCATTTGTTTAGGTCGATATAAGTATTTTCAAATTGAATCTCATGAATTAAATCGAGACTTCGTTTTTGAATCAAATTATCAAATGAATTCTCCCAAGTAGACTCTAAAGTTGGGATTGCATCCAAACCATAGGAAAATATCTGACCCTTAATTTGGTCATAAACCTTATGATCAGGTTCGTCCAATAAACGAATTAGTGCTCTCAGTTCTTTATGATCTGCTCGATTTTCCATATTGTTTTCTCAATAAAGATAAATATACAAAATGAAGCTCCTTATAGGAGGGCTAATAATGTTTTTAACAATTTTTTATGAATAAACTTAATTCCTTGGGTAAATTTAAGATGTAATTCTGTCCAATAAAGTATCAATTAATTTACCAACTGGGATATTATGATTAGTACTATATTTTTCGGTTACACGATTGGCAATAATGGCACAAATAGTTAATACATTATGCCCCAATGATCGACCTAAGCCATATAAGGCAGAGGTTTCCATTTCAAAATTTATGATCTTTTCATCACCATAACGAAAGGCTTCCAACTTTTTATTGAAATCAGGATAGTGGAGTTTCATGCGTAATTGCCGACCTTGTGGGCCATAAAACCCAGGAGCAGTAGCCGTTATTCCTTGAAGCATATCAAATCCAATTTTTTCTGCTAGGTTTTCAGAGCCTTTAACAATATATGGCTTAGATAAAGCCTCTGGCCATTGGGTTTGCTCAATCAATGAATGCATCATTTCTAGCTCAAAAATATTGGAATCAGGTTTATAAAAATTCATCAAACCATCTAAACCAAGACCATATTTCGACATAACAAAACTATCTACTGGAATTTCTTTCTGAACAGCTCCAGAAGTTCCTAAGCGAACAATAGTTAAAGATGTATGTTTTTCTTTTATCGTTTTATTTTTAAGATCAATATTTACTAAGGCATCTAATTCGTTCAATACAATATCTATATTGTCAGGCCCCATTCCTGTGGACATCACAGTCAATCGCTTGTCGCCAATTCGTCCTGTATGCGTAAAAATCTCACGATTTTGCATACGAAAATCAATGGCATCAAATTTCTGTGAAATAACAGCAACCCTCCCTGGGTCTCCCACAAGTATAATGGTATCAGCAATGTTTTCGGGTTGAATATTTAGGTGATAAATCGCCCCTTCATTCGTTACTATCAATTGTGAATCTTTCAATCTTTCCATAATCATCATTCTAGATAAATACAAATTTATAAATATGTTCTTAAAAACATCATTAAATCTGTATTTTTGCGTGATGAAGGCAGAAATTATTAGCATAGGAGATGAAATTTTAATTGGACAAGTGCTCAATACCAATGCTAGCTGGATGGCTGAACAACTAGGGTTAGCTGGTATTGAAGTTGTTCATATTGCCACTATTTCAGATAAACATGATGCTATTAGCAAAGCTTTAGACGATGCAATAGAAAGAGCAGATATCATATTAATGACTGGTGGTCTCGGTCCAACCAAAGATGATATTACTAAACATACACTCTGTGAATATTTTGGGGTGTCGATGATTTTTAATGAAAAAGCGTTTGCTCAAGTGAAAGAACTATTTGATCTTCGGGGTTTCAAAATTTCAGATATTAATCGCCGACAGGCAGAGGTTCCAGAAAATTGCATCCCTCTTCATAATAAAAATGGAACAGCTCCAGGGATGTGGTTTGAGTACCAAAATAAAATTATTATAAGTATGCCAGGAGTGCCTTTCGAGATGAAAGGATTGATGAATAACGAAGTCATCCCTCGTTTACAAAAGCAATTTCATTTTAAGAGTTTGCTAAAAAAAACCATTATGGTACAGGGCATTGGCGAATCACATTTAGCAGAAATCATTTCCGATTGGGAAGACAATTTACCCTCAAATTTTAAACTGGCATATTTACCTCAGCCTGGGATAGTTCGTTTACGCTTAAGTGCCCGAGGAGAAATAAATGAATTACTTCAGAAAGAATTTAATTATCAAATAGAGAAACTAAAAGTCATTATCGGTGATTTAATTTATGGGTATGATGACGCTCGTTTAGAAGAAGTTATAGGGCAATTACTAGAAAAAAAAGGACAAACGATAAGCACTGCTGAAAGCTGTACTGGAGGTTATATTGCTCATTTAATTACTGATATCTCTGGAAGTTCAGCGTATTTTAAAGGATCGGTAGTGGCTTATTCAAATGAAATCAAAGAGACTATATTAGGCGTTCATAGCAAAACACTGATTAATCACGGAGCTGTAAGTGAAGAAGTTGTAAGTGAAATGGCACTTGGTATTCAAAAATTATATCAAACAGATTATGCAATTGCAACTTCAGGCATTGCTGGACCCATTGGAGGCACAGAGGAAAAGCCTGTTGGTACAACTTGGATAGCCCTTGCTCTACCGGATAAAACTGTAATCGCAAAAAAATATTTATTTGGAGAACATCGTGGACGAAACATCCGCAAAGCAGCTTTGACAGCACTAAACCAATTGCGAAAACAACTTTTACAATCCTAAGTTTTTGATTTTATTGCTTTTTTGCAATTTTTTACAATTAAAGTCTTGCCCTTTTGAAAAATAATTCCGTAATTTGCAC
The DNA here is from genome assembly GCA_041554455.1 of Bacteroidales bacterium. Taxonomy (GTDB): domain Bacteria; phylum Bacteroidota; class Bacteroidia; order Bacteroidales. The sequence continues at coordinate 9,979 of JBFFMB010000003.1, read as the reverse complement.
TCCGTTTTGAGAATAGGAAATTTTAAAAAATAAAGAGATGTCAAGAATTTGCGAAATAACTGGAAAAAAGGCGCTTAGTGGAAACAATGTTTCTCACTCACATGCAAAAACTAAAAGGAAATTTTATCCAAACCTTCAAACAAAAAAGTTTTACATTCCAGAAGAAGATAAATGGATTACGATCAAAGTTTCTGCTGCAGGCTTACGTAATATTGATAAAAATGGTATTTCAGCAACCTTAAAAGAAGCTAGAGAAAAAGGACATTTAACTCACGAATAAATATTCGTTTTAATAATATTGAAATACCGCTATACATTAGCGGTATTTTTTTTGTCTCAATTTCGCATACTGATTTGAAATTTATTTTGAGAGATTACGTTATCTTAGCGAAAGCTTTTTAAATGAATTAATGAAAAACTTCCGATTTTACTTATTCTTTGTGTTCATCAGCCTGTTTTCTAATGTGTTTGCACAAAATTCGCCTACAATTTCAGGGACGATAACTGACAATGAAAAACAGCCCATTGAATATGCGACCATTCAAATTGAAGGGAGTACGCATGGAACCATTACGAATGAAAAGGGGTTTTATTCACTAGATATTCCTGCTAACCAAGAAATTAGCATTACTTTTTCCTTCATTGGTTTCGAAAAACAGACAAGTCAGATTATCCTAAAACATTCTGAAAACCGAATCATTAATATTCAGCTAAAACCATCGAGTACGATGCTAACAGGCGTTGAAGTAAAGGCAGATCAGCATAGAACATCAACAATTACGCGTATCGATCCTAACAATTCTAACAAAATACCCAGTATTAGTGGAGGCATTGAAGACATCATTAAAACATTGCCAGGTGTAAGTTCAAACAATGAACTCAGCACTCAATATTCTGTAAGAGGCGGGAACTTTGATGAAAATTTGGTTTATGTGAATGGGATCGAAATCTATCGTCCATTTCTTGTTCGCTCTGGACAACAAGAAGGATTAAGCTTTGTGAATTCAGATTTGGTATCATCCATTTCATTTTCGGCAGGCGGATTTGATGCCAAATATGGCGACAAAATGTCATCCGTTTTAGATATTACTTATAAAAAACCTGATAAATTTGGAGCTTCAGTAAGTCTTGGACTACTAGGATCACAATCACATATTGAAGGAATTAACAATAATAAACGTTTAAGCTATCTATTTGGATTTAGATATAAGAGTAACAATAATCTATTAAGTGGATTAGATACCAAAGGAGATTACAAACCATTCTTTTACGATTTCCAAACACTCATTAGTTACGAGTTATCAGAAAAATGGGAACTTTCGTTTTTAGGAAATTATGCCAATAATACTTACGAGCTTGTTCCTTCAAACAGAGAAACTAGTTTTGGAACATTGAACAACTCCTATCAATTCAAGATTTATTTTGACGGTCAAGAAATTGATAAATTTGAAACCTCTTTTGGAGCACTCACAGCAAAATATACGAATAAGAATCATTTAAATTTACAATTCATAGTCTCTGCATTCCAGACTATTGAGAGCGAAACCTACGATATTCAAGGACAATATTGGATTGGACGTCTTGATCCTAATAGTGGTTCGGGTTTAGATGAAGTCATCGAAACACAAGGAGTTGGAACTCACCTCAATCATGCACGTAATTATTTAGAAGCTACCGTTCTTAGTTTTGAACACAAAGGAAAAAAACAATATAAAAACCAATTCATCGACTGGGCTTTAAAATTTCAGCACGAAGAAATTAATGATAAACTCAACGAATGGGAGATGGTTGATTCTTCAGCTTACTCGATTCCAAATCCCATTGATTTTCCTGGGGATCCAAATCCTAATCAGGACGATTTTGTTTTATATAATTCGCTTAAAACCAATGCAAATTTCATTTCAAACCGTTTATCAGGCTTTGTTCAAAGTAAATGGGTTTTTAATCAACGCTTAAGCTTAACGGCCGGATTGCGATTTAATTATTGGGATTATAATAAAGAATTTTTAGTAAGCCCACGATCCACCATCAGCTATAAACCCGATTGGGAAAATGATATTGTATTCCGTTTTTCTACAGGATATTATTACCAATCCCCCTTTTATAAGGAACTTCGAGATTTAGATGGAATCATTTTGAATAACATTAAAGCGCAGAGATCCATTCATTTTGTGGCAGGTGCCGACTGGAACTTCAAATTGTGGCATAGACCTTTTAAATTAGTCAGTGAGCTATACTACAAACAGTTGAATAACTTAATCCCATACAAAATTGATAATGTTAGAATCCGTTATTTACCTTATTTAAGATCAAAAGGCTATGCAACAGGTGTCGATTTAAAAATAAATGGGGAATTTGTAGAAGGCGTTGAGAGTTGGGCTAGTTTGTCCATCATGCAAACCCAAGAAGATATTCAAGATGACTTTTATATAGAAAATTATAATGCAGGTGGTGAGTTAATCATTCCTGGTTTTACTGAAGATGAAGTAGTCGCTAGTAGCAAACGCATTGAACCCGGTTACATTCCTCGCCCTACAGATCAACGATTTAATTTTTCATTATTTTTTCAAGATTACTTACCTAATAATCCTTCCTATAAAATGCATTTACGCTTAGTTTACGGAAGTCGTTTACCCTTTGGCCCACCTGATTCAGAAAAATATCAGGATGTCCTAAGAATACCTCCTTATAGAAGAGTAGATATTGGATTTTCAAAACAATTAGTTGGCGAAAAAACCAGTTTCTCATCAAATAACCCCTTCCGTTTTTTTAAATCCCTCTGGATAAGTGCAGAAGTATTGAATTTACTTCAAATAAACAATACGGTCTCCTATTTATGGGTCAAAGACATCCATAGCACACAATATGCTGTCCCTAATTACTTAACAGAACGTCAATTGAACTTTAAATTGATCGCAAATTTTTAAAATTTATTAAAATTTTTGTCCCTGTAGATCAACCAATTAAGACTTTTGTGTAATTGTTCATTGATAAAGAGTATAAATTTTACTATTTTTATTTGTTCTAAATTAAAATAACTAGTATATTTGCATCAAACATCAAGATTAAATTACATGAATAACGAAATAAAAAATTTAGAATTCCCCACACTAGCATATGCTTTTGAAGCACTAGAACCTCATATTGATGCCATGACTATGGAGATTCATTTCACCAAACATCATCAAGCATATTTTGATAATTTACAGAATGCTACTAAAGGAAGTGAAATGGAAAATACCAATTTTTCTTCTTTGCTAAAAAATATTAGTAAATATCCTACAGCTGTTCGTAATAATGGTGGAGGTCATTTCAACCACTCACTTTTCTGGACGATTTTATCACCCAATGGTGGACAGCCAAGTGATGCTTTATTAGAAGCCATAAAACAAACATTTGGTTCTTTTGAAAAAATGAAAGAAACCTTTAACAATGCCGCAAAAACTCGTTTTGGAAGTGGTTGGGCATGGTTAAGTGTTGCCGAAGATCAGTCATTAATTATTAGCTCAACTCCAAACCAAGACAACCCTTTAATGGATGTTGCTGAGGTGAATGGAACTCCGATTCTTGGACTTGACGTCTGGGAACATGCTTACTACCTAAAATACCAAAATAAACGCCCCGATTATGTTTCCGCATTTTGGAATGTTGTTAATTGGGACGAAGTAACTAAAAGATACGAAAGAGCTTTAGTTGGCTGATCATTTTTTCATAGGTTGTTGGTCCTTTTACCAACGGTTTTTTAATTAGGTTAATTAGTAAAGACCGACATCGAACGAGGTGTCGGTCTTTTTTTGGTAGAACTTTAAGCTTAAACACACAACCCAATAAATTTTTCAATTGAATACTTCCTCCAACTCAATATTGGAGGGCTTCTAAAGAACATAAAAGCTTAAATTGCTTAAAACACTTAGAACACTCCGTGTTTCACTGATTTTTTCACCCGAATTTATCTAGAGCACTCACCTTTAATTATATAAGCTCTATTTAGACGTCATATAAATTATTTTACCAACCTTTAGTCTGCCTAACATTTCATAAATTTATCGCCTTTATAATTCAAACCCAATAAATAATGCGAATTGCCAGAATGAAACAAGAGCAGAGCATTTCAGAAGCCTGCACTTTAGACTTAAGCGCACTGAATCCTTTGATTTTGAAATACAAAGGAAAGAAAGGGAATTTAATTCCAATTCTTCAAGGTGCTCAGAATCTTTTTGGGTACATCCCAAAAGAGGCTTTTGAGAAAATTGCTGCCGAAACAGGTCTCGGTTTATCTGAAATGTATGGAGTAGCCACTTTCTATTCCCAATTTAGATTAAATCCAGTTGGAAAACACATTGTGAAAGTTTGTCATGGCACTGCCTGTCATGTTCAAAATGCCAATGCAATATCCGATGCTATTAAAGAAACACTAGATGTTGAAGATGGTTGCACCACTGAGGATGGGCTATTTACACTCGAATCAGTAGCCTGTTTAGGTTGTTGTTCTTTAGCTCCTGTGATGATGATAGGTGAAAATACTTACGGCAAGCTCACAGGGACAGAAGCGGTAAAAATTATAAAAAACATAAAAATCCAGGAAAACAATTAGATTCTCCTGGATATTTTTTTTAAATGATAAAGAATTAAGCAATGGGAAACACACAAGTAATAGTAGGACTTGGGAGTTGCGGAATAGCTGCGGGAGCAAAAAAAGTGTATGATAAAATTGAGGCTTTGAAAAAGGTTGACAATCTAGACTTTGAATTGAAGAAGACCAGTTGTGTCGGGATGTGCTATCGCGAACCTTTAATTGAGGTTATTGATGAATCAGGCTCTTACCTATATGGAGATATTGATGAAGAAAAAGCCATCGAAATCCTCGATAAACACATCGGACAACAAAATCCTGTTAACGAATATGTGGTTCAAACCGATCTATTTGTGACCGAAGACAATACTTTTACCGAAGATCAGGTAAAAATCGCTTTGCGAAACTGCGGATATATGGACCCTGAAATTATTGAAGAATACGAAGCTCGTTCGGGTTATCGTGCCATCAAAAAAATTGCAGGAGGCATTTCACGTTTAGATATTATCAAAACCGTTTTAGATTCTGGCCTTCGTGGTCGTGGTGGAGGTGGTTTTCCTACCGGGATGAAATGGAAATTTGCCAACAATAATAAATCGGACGAAAAATATATTATTTGTAATGCTGATGAAGGTGATCCAGGTGCATTCATGGATCGTTCCGTTTTAGAAGGCGACCCACATACAGTACTTGAGGGAATGATTATCGGGGCTTATGCCATCGAAGCGACAGGCGGCGTAATTTATTGTCGTGCAGAATACCCTTTAGCCATTAAACGTTTGGAAATCGCCATTGAGCAAGCAAGAGAAAAAGGATATTTAGGAAAAGATATACTCGGAATCAAAGGCTTTAATTTTGATATTTATATCAAAGAAGGAGCTGGTGCTTTTGTTTGTGGAGAAGAAACGGCACTCATTGCTTCTGTTGAAGGCGAAAGAGGAATGCCTCGTAAACGCCCTCCATTTCCAGCAGCAAGTGGATTGTGGAAAAAACCTACCAATATCAATAATGTTGAAACCTTTGCGAATCTTCCTTGGATCATTTTAAATGGTGCTGAAGCTTATGCAAAATATGGAACAGAGAAAAGTAAAGGAACCAAAGTATTTGCTTTGGCTGGAAAAGTAAAACGTTCCGGATTGGTTGAAGTTCCGATGGGAATGAGTGTTCGTGATGTAATTTTTAAATTAGGTGGCGGGATTCAGGACAATAAAAAGTTTAAGGCAGTTCAGATGGGTGGACCTTCCGGAGGTTGTATTCCTGAATATTTAGCAGACACCATCGTTGATTATGATTCGGTAAATGCTACTGGAGCCATCATGGGATCAGGAGGTATGGTTATCATGGACGAAACCACCTGTATGATAGATGTTGCTAAATTCTTCCTCAACTTTACTCAGGAAGAAAGTTGCGGAAAATGCACCTTCTGCCGTATAGGCACCAAACGAATGTTAGAAATTCTTGAGCGCATTACCGATGGGAAAGGCGAAGAAGGTGACATCGAAAGACTGGAAGAACTATCTTATCAAATTAAAGATAATTCCTTATGTGGTTTGGGGCAAACAGCACCAAATCCTGTATTAACAACCATTAAATATTTTAGAGACGAATACGAAGCACACATCCGCGACAAAAAATGTCCGGCTAAAGTGTGTAAGCCATTATTGACTTATGAGGTGGATGCAGAAAAATGTACCGGTTGTACCGTTTGTGCTAAAAAGTGCCCAACCGATGCTATCGATGGAGAACGAAAACAAGTTCATTTCATCCGTCAAGACGATTGTATTCAATGTGGATCTTGCTACACCAAATGTAAATTTGGAGCAATTCGACTTTCTTAATGTTTAAATTTTAAAGAGATTAAAAAATGAGCGAAAGACTAAACGTAATACTAAACGGAAAAATCATCCAAGCATATCAGGGTGAAACCATTCTGGAATTAGCTCAACGTAATGATATAGAAATTCCAACCCTCTGTAACGACCCTCGCATCGAACCATATACCTCTTGTTTTGTTTGTGTGGTGGAAGTAGAAGGAATGCGTGGAATGCAACCTTCATGCTCTACAAAAGTAGCTGAAGGGATGAAAATTGATACCCAGAATGATCGTGTTAAATCTGCGCGTAAAATGGCTTTGGATTTACTCCTTAGTAATCACTATGCTGATTGCTTAGGCCCATGTACTTCTGCTTGCCCAGCTGGGGTTGATGTTCAGGGTTATATTTCATTGATCGATAAAGGTCAATATAACGAAGCTGTTGCCCTAATAAAAGAAACCAATCCTTTACCTGCCATTTGTGGTCGTGTTTGTGTGCGTCCTTGTGAAGCTGCTTGTCGTCGTAATTTATTAGACGAAGACAATCCAGTAGGGATTGATTATATGAAGCGTTTTGCTGCTGATTATGATTTGGATAATAATAAATGGAAACCAGAAATTAAACCAAGTACCAATAAAAAAGTGGCTATAATTGGTGCTGGTCCCGGTGGACTTTCAGCTGCTTTCTTCCTCCAAAAAGAAGGGCATCAAGCTGATATTTACGAAGCTGCTCCAAAGGCTGGTGGATGGTTGCGTTATGGTATTCCAGAATATCGTTTACCTAACGATTTACTTCAACGAGAAGTAGATAATATTACTGAAATGGGTGCCCAAATTTTTTACAATAAAAAATTAGGCGAGAATCTTAAATACAAAGAATTAAACGATAAATACGATGCTGTAATCTTAACCATTGGGTCTCAAAAAGGAACTTTGATTGGTTGTGAAGGCGATGATGCTGAGAATGTTTATTCGGGTATCGATTTCTTGAAAGAAATGGAAGTATCGGGCAAACGTGCTGACTTCAGAGGCAAAAAAGTAGCGGTTGTAGGTGGTGGAAACACCGCTATGGATTGCTGCCGTACGGCTCGTCGGTGTGGATCGGAAGAGGTTTATGTCATTTATCGTCGTACCGAAAAAGAAATGCCTGCCAACCCCATAGAGATTCACGAATCGAAACTGGAAGGCGTTCAATATTTATTGTTGACCAATCCATCCAGAGTGAATAAAGATGAGAATGGGAAACTGAAATCTGTCACCTGTATCAAAATGGAATTGGGTGAAGCCGATGCTTCAGGACGTCGTCGTCCAGTACCTGTTGAAGGTTCTGATTTTGATTTAGAAGTGGATTACATATTAGCTGCTATTGGTCAAAAAACCGTGGTTAATTTCTTGGATGATGTCAATGAAGTCGTTGATGAAGGCGAATTAAAATTGAATCGCTGGGGCGATATTGATGCCAATCCAAAAACATTGCAAACCGGTATTGCCAATATGTTTGCTGCAGGAGATGGTGTTACTGGTCCTGCAACCTTAATTGAAGCAGTTGCACAAGCAAAAATTGCATCTCGCTCTTGTCATCTATTCCTTTCGGGAATGGCCGTTGAACCTCCTAAAAAAGAGTTCATCAGTATTAAAGATAATTTCGAAAAACAAACTCCAGAGGCCTATAAAGAAAAGTTTGCCAAGCAAATTCGTGAAGAAATGCCGGTACTTCCCCCGAAAGACCGCATGAACTTTAAAGAAGTTGAGTTGGGTTATGACAGCGAAGAAGTTGCCAAACATGAAGCACAGCGCTGTTTAGAATGTGGCTGTACTGAAGTTTTTACCTGTAATTTAAAAAAATACTCAACGGAATATAATGTAGATCAGAAGAAACTTTCAGGAGATTTTAAATCCTATGAAGTCGATTTCCGTCATCCTTATATCGAAATTGATAATAACAAATGTATTTTATGTGCACGCTGTGTGCGCATTTGTCACGAAGTGGTTGGTGCCAATGCCTTAGGATTAGTAAACCGTGGCTACGATACTTATGTTGCACCAAGTATGGGCGAAAGTTTACAAGACACTTCTTGCGAAAGCTGTGGTTTATGTATCTCCACCTGCCCAACCGGAGCCATTACCGAGAATGTTTTATTTAAGCCAGGTCCTATCCAATTAGATCATGCCTCTACCATTTGCAATTATTGCTCGGTAGGTTGCGAAATCGATCTTCAGCATAAAAATCAATTTGTGATGAAAGTCGAGGGCGTTGATGGGATGATAAACAAACATGGTAATCTTTGTAAATATCCAAAATTCGGTTATCAATATTTGAATGATAATAGCCGTATAACCAAGCCTTTATTAAAAGTCGATGGTAAATTCAAAGAAATCAGTTTTAAGGAAGCTTATGCTTTAATTCATAAAAACATTAAAGGTGTTAAGGCTGATGAAAATGCATTCTTTGCAGGAGCTCGTTTAAGCAATGAAGAATTATACCTCATTCAAAAACTAGCGCGTGCTGCAGTTAAAACCAATAATGTAAACAGTTTTCATTATTTAAATCGTGGTGAGGGCTATACTTTCAATAGTTTGGACAATGTTCCATTCGAAGAAATTAATGGTGCAAGTAAAATCTATCTGATTGGTTCTGAAATTAATAACGATAATGCTGTTGCAGGCTTTATGGTGAATCAAGCACAATTAAAACACAACATCCCATTGGAGCTGATCACAAATGTTGAAAACAGCAGTATGCTGCATAAAGCAGATACCAGCATTCAAATAAAATCGCATTACTATTTCATCAAGGCCGTTAATTATTATTTGGTTGCTAATAACTTCCATAACGCTCTATTTATTGGTGATAACTGTGAAGGTTTCGAAGAGTACAAAGAAGCTTTATTAAAAGAAAACTTTGTAGACTTAGTTGAAAAAGCAGGTGTTCCTTTCATGGATAATGTGATTGAATTTGCTAAAGAATACAACAATCAAATGAATGCGATAGTAGTATTTTCTGAAAAAGAATTATCATCCAATGCTTGTCAGGAGTTATTCAACTTGGCTATGATTACCGGTAAATTGGGTAAATCGTCAAACGGTTTAATTTCTCTTAAAGAGAAAAATAATTCACAAGGAATCTTTGACATGGGAATATTACCAGGCTTCGGAGTTGGCACACAATCCATCAATTGCAAAACCTTCAATGCAAAAATGGAGGAAAAATGGGGAGTGAAACTAAACACAAATTTTGAAACCAATACCCAAGGGCTACTTGAAAATGGTGACGTAAAAAATATTTTTATTTTTGGAGAAGACCCAAAAGCTTGCTCAAAAGAAAAAGTAAAAGTGGCTGGATGGTTATCTGTTGCTGACTTTGTAGTTGTTCAGGATTACTTTATGACTGAAACTGCTAAGCACGCCCATTTGATTATGCCGGCTTCATTGCCTATCGAATCAGGTGGAAGCTTTACCAATACGCAGAAACATATTCAAGAGTTTGATGCTAATTTTGAATCAAAAATTGAAAAGCAATCATACCAACAACTAGCTGATATCTTAAAACAGTTTAAAGTTAAAGGTGCTGAAGAGCTCATGGATATCCGCAT
>JBFFMB010000002.1:0-19621 GCA_041554455.1 Bacteroidales bacterium | reverse complement strand
ATGAATTGATCACCAGTGTTGTTGATGAACATAATTTCTTTGAAGTCCAGCCGCATTTTGCACAAAATATGGTCATTGGATTTGCACGTATGTGTGGAAAAACAGTTGGAATTTTAGCCAATCAACCTGCTTTTTTAGCAGGTGTTTTAGATATTAATTCTTCTACCAAAGGAGCGCGTTTTGTCAGATTCTGTGATGCCTTTAATATTCCAATTATTACCTTCGAGGATGTGCCTGGTTTCTTGCCTGGAACTGCTCAGGAATTTGGAGGGATTATCAAACATGGTGCTAAATTATTGTATGCATTTTCTGAAGCTACTGTTCCAAAAATCACCCTTATTACGCGTAAAGCTTATGGAGGAGCCTATGATGTAATGTCGAGTAAGCATATTGGTGCTGATATTAATTTTGCCTATCCTACTGCTGAAATTGCCGTAATGGGTGCTGAAGGTGCAGTCAATATTATTTTCAGAGATGCCTTATCGGATGAAGAAAAAAAGAAAGCGGTAGACGATTATCGTGAGACGTTTGCAAGCCCTTATAAAGCGGCTGAATTAGGCTTTATTGACGAAATTATTTATCCTCGTGAAACACGATTCAAATTGATTCAGGCATTGGAAATGACTCAAAATAAAAGCCAATCCAATCCACCTAAAAAACATGGTAATATCCCACTTTAGGATTTATTAAAATCATTTTTAATCTCTTCCATAACGGATTCAAGAACTGTTTTAAGTTTTTGAATCAATGCTGGAAGTCTGTCGAGCGCTTGTTTTTCTTTTGCTATTTTTTCAATTAATCGAATGTCTTCTAATAATTGAATGATGCAGAAATTATCGATAGAAGATTTTAACTTATGAGCGTGAAAATTGATTTGTTCATAATCTTCTTTTGCTAAACCCTCCTCGATCTTGGAAATCATTGTTGGAGTATTGGTTAAAAAAATATCAATCATTTTATCCATCACCATATCATCATCACCAATGAAAGCTTTGATCTTAAGAAGTGTATAATTTTTACTGGACATGATTTATTAGATCTCTTTGTTTTTAATCATTCGGTAAATAGTAGACTTTCCAATATCCAATTTTTTAGCAACTAACAAAACATTGTCATTATGTTTTTGTAAATAGTATTTAATAATCTTTCGAACGTATCCCTGTAATGTGTCTTCTTCGATTAAAAAATCACTGGTCCCATGTGCCGAATTAAAATTGATATTGCTTTCATCAATCACGCCATCGTTGGCTAATACTGACGCTAGCTCAATAATAGCTTTTAGCTCTCTTATGTTTCCCGGAAAAGGATATTTTTGAAGTTTTTCAATTGCCGATTCCGTTAATGAGGAAATTTTAGTTTTATTTTCTTTAGCATATTCAATCAAAAAATGTTTAGCTAAAATAATAATGTCATCCCCACGGTGTCGTAAGGGCGGCAATTCAATAGGAAGGCCTAACAGTCTGTAGTATAAATCTTCTCTAATTTTTCCTTTTTTTACTTCTTCTGATAGATTTTTATTGGTAGCCACAATTAAGCGAACATCTGTTTTGAGACTTTCATTACCTCCCACTCTGGAATATTCTCTTTCTTGCAGAATCCTCAATAATTTTGTTTGCATAGTCATGTCCATATCCGAAATTTCATCAAGAAATAAAGTTCCTTGATTAGCCACTTCGAATTTCCCAATTTTTCTACTAACAGCCCCCGTGAAAGCGCCTTTTTCATAGCCAAATAATTCACTTTCAATTAAGCCTTCTGGGATGGCCGAAACATTAATGGCAACAAAAGGCTTTTTTGCACGATCTGAATTATAATGAATTGCACGAGCTACTAATTCTTTCCCGGTTCCTGTTTCGCCAGTAAGAGAAACTGAGATATTGGATTTTGTGGCTTTTTCGATAAGATTAAAAATATCTTTGATCGCTTGACTATTTCCTTTTATTGCTTTACGGAATTCGTATTGTTTTCCAATCGTTTCTTTTAATTCTACAATCTCCTCTTTCAAACTGATGTTTTCTCTGATCTTTGTTAGCGCATTCCATAAACGATCTTTGGTTTCATCATTTTTGACATAATAATCATAGGCTCCTTCTTTGAGTAACTCTACTGCAGTTGAAATATCTTCTTGTCCTGAAACAATAATTACCGGGACATCGGGATTGTATCCTTTTATTTTTTTAATGACCTCATAGCCTGTTGTGTCGGGAAGCGAATAATCCAACGAAATTGCAGATGGATTTTTGTGGAGATTTTTGATACAATCAGCACCATTTAAAAACAACTCGACTTCATAATCCGGATTTTTTTGCAAATGGTGTTTAAGCATCTCTCCGTAAAACTCATCATCCTCAACAATAAATATTTTAAAGGCGCTCATAATCTATAATTTAAGTCTAAAGATACTCAATTCAAAATTAATTCCCAAATTTGGAATTAACTTTTATACAGGACTAAACTGAAAAGGTTTCCAAAATATGGAAATATATTTTGTCTTTATATGGAATATTAACAATATCGAATTTAAGAATGTGTAAAAACATAGTACTTTTGTTGAAACAATGATTAGTTCAACATGATGACTACATTCTTAAAAATTTTAGCATATATTATTAAATCATTACTCATCCTTTTCTTTGGATTGATAATTTTTTTAACACTTCCTTATTTCAAAACCGAAATATATCGATTTGCAGAACCTGTAAAATTTGAGGGTCATCAATGGTTCAACCCCTATGAGAATATGGATAGTTCAGCCTGGCATAAAGCGAATTTTCAAATACAGTCGTATGCTTGGAAAGGGCTAACAGATGGAGAACAAAACACAAACAAAGCCATTGATTCTATCTATTCTTATTTTGGCTATGACATCATTGCTACTTCCGATTATATGAAGATTAATGAGTATGGTCAAGAAAAGCCATCTTACCTGAGAGTTTACGAACATGGGTATAATATATTTAAACGTCATCAAATTGCGATTGGAGCTAGTAAAGTCAATTGGATGGACTTTATGTTTTTTCAGTCCATTCATCATAAACAAAAAATCATTAATACGATTCGCCCAGATAATGAGTTGATCTTTTTAGCTCATCCTGATTTAAGTGGCAGTCTAGATGTTGAGGATTTTAGTAAGTTGACTGCTTATGATGGCATTGAGGCTCAAAGCATTTTTGGCGATGCCAATGATTGTTGGGATCAAGCCTTGTCAACAGGGCATTATGTGACTGTGCAATGTAATGATGATTCGCATAATGTTTTTAATCCAAACTTAACAGGTAACTATTGTACGTTTATTAATACAAAAGTATTGAATGCTGAAGGTATTATCGCTGCGATGAAAAAAGGAAATGCTTTTGGTGTTCGCTTATACAGAGAACGAAATGAGGGTTTTGATGTTAAAAAAGTGCGTCATGAGCAATTAGCCAAATTATTAAGTGTTGAGATCGTCAATGACAGTTTGGTAGTTGAATTAGACAAAAAAGCAAAAGAAATTCGATTTATAGGACAGCATGGAATCATTAAAAAAGAACTGTTTAATCAGTCCGTAGTGGCCTATGAATTGCAAAAGGAAGATACTTATATTCGTACTGAATTTGAATTTGCAGATAGTACCTTATATTTTTTAAATCCCATTGCCCGTACCAATGATTCCAAACCTCTACCTCTTGAAATTTCAAGCGTAAATTGGGTGAAAACCTGGCTTTTTCGTTTATTTATTTTAGTATTGGAGGGATTCTTTATCTTTGTTTTTCTGTATATTCTAAGAAAAGTATTCAGATTTAAAAAAGCATAATGCAATTGACTAAGATTGAAAAAAACGTATTCCTGCTGATCCTGATTTCGGCGATTATTCGTGGCTTTATTGCTGGCTTTATTGAGTTTGGGAATGATGAGGTTTATTATTGGACCTATGCTTTATATCCCGATTGGAGTCATTTTGATCATCCGCCTATGCTGGGTTGGGTCATTCAATTATTCACCCTTAATTTATTGTTTGATTCAGAGTTTTTTATTCGATTGGCCTCTGTGGTTTTCGGATCAATCAATACCTGGCTCATTTTTTTAATTGCAAAGGAAATCTACAATGAGAGAGCTGGTTTGATCGCCTCTCTTTTGTATACTTCCTCCATTTATTGTTTTGTAATAGCGGGCATTTTCGTTTTACCAGATACCCCTCAAAGTTTGTTTTGGATGTTGAGTGTGTATTTGTTGATCAATGTAGTATCAGCAGATAATCATTTTTCCAAACAAAAAAACTTTTTATTGTTGGCAGCACTTGCGCTTGGTTTAGGAATGCTCTCAAAATACACCACTGTTTTTATTTGGTTTGGATTCGGATTATATATTTTATTGTATGAGCGGAAATGGTTTAAAACGTGGCAATTGTATGCCTCGGTATTCATTTCGCTGTTTTTGATCCTTCCAATTTTATATTGGAATGTCCAAAATGAATTTATCAGTTTTACATTTCATAGTGAGCGGGTTGATGTGAGTGGTTCGGCTTTGCATTTGGATTATTTTTTCAGAGAGCTTTTTGGACAAATCTTGTATAATAATCCAGTATTATTTGTGCTGATCGTAATTGGCTTGATTTCTTTTTTTAAGAAAAAAGTTAAAATTAAAAGTGAGTATACTCGATTTTTATTATTGACGACTTTTCCACTTGTCTTTTTATTCCTTGGCTTTTCGTTGTTTCGTGCTACTTTGCCTCATTGGACGAGCCCTGCCTATATGATCCTCTTGATTTTCCCTGCTATTTATTTGGCAGAAAAATTCCCTAAAAAAATATTCTCTTGGCCTGTAAAAAGCGCTCTTGCTTTATTGTTAATCATTCTTGTTTTAGGAATTTGGCATATTAATTTTGGTCTTTTTTCAATTGATAATTCTTCGAAAGAAATGAGTAAGGGGAAAAAAGATTTTAGTCTGGATATGTATGGGTGGAGTCAAATTGAGAAGCAGATTAAAACTCAGCTTAAAGAGGATAAAAAAAATGCTATTGTCGATGATGATGTTGTTTTGCTTTCGCATAAATGGTTTCCTGCAGCTCATTTGGATTATTATGTAGGACGACCTTTAGGGATGAAATTATTGACCATCGGCTCGTTGGATCAAATTCATAAATATGCTTGGATCAATGAAGAAAGAGGAGGTTTTACCATAGGGATGGATGCTTATTTTATAACTACTTCTCACTATTATAAGAACCCAGATTATTTAGCCGATTACTTTTCAGAAATTAAAATGCATGCAAAATTCCCTGTTTATCGTTCCGGAAAAATTGTGGAATATGTCACTCTTTATCTTCTTAAGGATTTGAAGAAGATTCCTCCAAGTCAGGTGTGAAATAAAAAAAGGGTGTCACCCAATGCAGATTGACACCCCTTTATTTTGGGAAATGCTTTAAGCCATTTTGAAAAAATCATTCCCTTTATCATCCACAAGAATGAAAGCAGGAAAGTTTTTTACTTCGATGCGATAGATGGCCTCCATCCCTAGTTCAGGGTATTCCAATAATTCAACTTTGGTAATATTTTCCTGAGCCAAAATAGCTGCGGGACCACCAATACTTCCTAGATAAAACCCACCGTGTTTTTTACAGGCATCGGTTACTTGCTGACTCCGGTTGCCTTTGGCAATCATCACCATGCTTCCGCCATGGCTTTGAAAAAGATCTACATAAGAATCCATGCGTCCAGCAGTGGTTGGCCCAAACGATCCGGAAGGCATTCCTTCAGGTGTTTTGGCTGGACCGGCATAATAAATGGGGTGATCTTTTATGTATTGAGGGAGTCCTTCTCCACTTTCAATGCGTTCTTTCAGTTTAGCATGAGCGATATCACGCCCTACGATGATAGTTCCATTAAGCGATAGTCTAGTGCCAACAGCATGTTTTGATAATTCAGCTAGTATTGATTTCATCGGTTGGTTGAGATTAATACAAACGGCTCCTTTTTCATCAGGTTTCCGAAGTTCTTCAGGAATATAACGCCCAGGATTGTCTTCTAATTTCTCCAACCAAATACCATCTTTATTAATTTTTGCTTTGATGTTTCTATCAGCAGAACAGGAAACACCCATCCCCACAGGGCAGCTTGCACCATGTCGAGGTAAACGGATAATTCGAATGTCTATAGCAAAATGTTTGCCCCCAAATTGAGCGCCAATCCCAATTTTATAAGAGGCTTGTAATATTTTTTCTTCCAATTCGAGATCACGAAAGGCTTGACCTCCTTCATTACCTTTAGTTGGGAGATCGTCGTAATATTTTGTAGAAGCTAATTTTACTGTTTTTAAATTGGTTTCGGCCGAAGTACCCCCAATAACAAAAGCGATGTGATAAGGTGGACAGGCAGCCGTTCCTAATGATTTCATTTTATCAATTAAAAAGGCTTCCAATTTTTCAGGATTCAATAAAGCTTTGGTTTCCTGATATAGGCATGTTTTATTTGCCGAACCTCCTCCTTTGGCTACAAAAAGAAATTTGTATTCATCACCTCCAGTTGCTAGAATATCAATTTGAGCAGGGAGATTTGTTCCCGAGTTTTTCTCGGTATACATATCTAAAGGTATGGTTTGAGAATACCGTAAGTTTTCTTCCGTATAGGTTTTGTAAACGCCTTTCGATAAGGCTTCTTCGTCTTTCCCATCGGTCCAAATTTGCTGCCCTTTTTTAGCAACAATAGTGGCTGTTCCTGTATCCTGGCAAAAAGGGAGTTTCCCTTTTACGGATACTTCCGCATTTCGGAGCATACTTAGCCCAACATACTTATCATTTTTGCTGGCTTCGGAATCGCTCAGTATTTCAGCTACTTTTTTAATATGAGCAGGACGTAACATAAAAGAAGTATCACGAAAAGCAGCATTCGCTAATTTTGTTAAGCCTTCAGCTTCAACTTTAATAATAGCTTTTCCTTCAAACTCAGATAGCGATACGTGCTCTTTTGTGAGTAAATAATATTCGGTCTCATCTTTTCCTAATGGGAAGGGTTCTTGGTATTTAAATTCTGGTGTTGGCATTATAATTCAAATTTATATTAGGTTATAGGTTAATTATCTGTTGAATTTCTGGATTAGGCCTTTAATTTGCATAGCGACCTGTTCACTTTTATTTGTATAATCAACAACATCCTTTGGATCGATAAAATCCAGTCTTTGAGCTATAATGAGTAAAGTTTCAATTTCGGTTATTGCCATTAAGGATTGTTCGAAATACTGTTTACGCATTTCTGCTTCCTCAACTTGCATCGCTTTGGATATTCCTCCAGGAATATTAAGGGCCTGTTTTTTTAGAGATTTGACAATCCCGTTCTTTTCGTCTTCAGGAAAAACGCTTGCTATTTCGTAAGTGCTTTTAACTAGTTCAATGCTTTCGTTCCAAACGGCTAGATTTTTAAAGGCTTGCTGGTTTTTCATGATTTTGAAATTTTTGTTATTTCTTTAAAAAAGGGTGTCAATTTCTTCTATTGGTTGTCCCAAAACAGCTTTGTAATCTCGAACAATAATAGGTCGTTGGATTAATTTGGGGTGCTCTACCAGAATTTTTATCCATTCGGCATCCGTAAAATTCTTTCCCTTAAATTCTTTTTTAAAAACATCTTCTTGAGTGCGAATAATGTCTTGAGGACTTTTGTTAAGCCTCATCAAAAGATCAGCAAGATTAGCTTCTGATAGGGGATGCTTAATATAATCGATGATCTCAAAATCAACTTTTTTGGTCTCTAAATGAGCAAGCCCGGCTCTTGATTTACTGCAACGTGGATTATGATATATTTTTATCATGCGATTCTTTTCTTCAAAGTTAATTAATTACTCCCAAATTCCATTAAGAAAGCCTTAATAAAATCTTGAATATCTCCATCCATAACTGCTTGTACATTTGAAGTTTCATGATTTGTTCTTAGGTCTTTCACCATTTTGTATGGATGCATCACATAGGATCTGATTTGTGATCCCCATTCAATTTTTTTCTTGTTCCCTTCAATTTCAGATTGAGCTTCTCGTTGTTTTCGCAATTCTAATTCGTATAATTGCGATTTAAGCATTCGGATAGCTTTTTCACGATTTTGTCCCTGAGAACGGGTTTCCTGACATTCGATAGCTATTCCACTTGGGGCATGATGAAGTCGAACGGCTGATTCCACTTTGTTTACGTTTTGCCCTCCTGGTCCTCCTGATCGAAAGGTGTCCCAGCTTATATCAGCAGGATTTATTTCAATGGTAATGCTGTCATCTACCACGGGATACGCATAAACAGACGCAAATGAAGTATGTCGACGATTAGCCGAATCAAAAGGGGAGAGGCGTACCAAACGATGAACACCATTTTCTCCTTTGAGATAACCAAAGCCAAAATCGCCTTCAAATTCAAGTGAAACAGATTTTATTCCGGCACCTTCTCCTTCTTGTAAGTCCAGTTGTTTTACTTTAAAATGATTTCGTTCGCCCCAACGAATGTACATTCGCATGAGCATTTCGGCCCAATCTTGGCTTTCGGTACCACCGGCTCCGGGATTGATATTGACGATGGCTCCCAATTTATCTTCTTCGCCCGAAAGCATATTTTTAAACTCCAAATCTTCAATGATTTTCAAACAGCTTTTATATTGCTGATCAACATCTTCTTCGCTGGCTTCACCCTCACCAAAAAATTCAAAAATAACCTTTAGATCTTCAATGCTTTGGATGCCTCCATTATAGGCTGACGTCCACAATTTTTTGTCTTTAATTTTTCGTAAGATTTGTTCGGCCTTTTTGGGGTCATTCCAGAATTCGGCTGACTGGGTGAGTTCTTCTTCTTCAGCTATCTGTTTGAGTTTTTCATCAATGTCAAAGATACCTCCTTAAGGCATCGAGTCTTTTTTGTAATTTTTTTATGGATTCTGCAGTTATCATTTTTTTAATTTTTGAAAGACAAATCTAAGGATTTTACGTTTAGACCAATTGATTAATTACATCCCAAACCAAACCCGATCGAAATCCTTTATTGATTGCATAGGATGCCAATTTGTAATTTCTTTTGTGGAAGTTGGTTTCTTTGATTTCGTTTGATTTTTTCTTAAGAAGATCAACTAAGGTCTCAGTGTATTCGATATCATCAATTTCTTGAATGCCAATTTGGATGATTAAATCAGGCACTTTTTTTAGTTTTAGCGCATAGATGATTTTATTTTTCCCCCACTTTTTCTGTCTGAATTTTCCTAGGGCGAAGCTTCTGGCAAAACGTTCTTCATTCAAAAAATCCTCTTTGATTAGTTGAATGATAATTTTTTCGGCCACTTTGGGTTGGGTTTGCCATTCTTCTAATTTGGTTTTCAATTCAAAAAGACTACGTTCCTGATACGTGCAAAATTGTTGAGCTTTCGAAAGGATGTATTGATGATGTTCAGTCATAGCTTATGATTTTATTTTTAAATAAAATTGATAAAACTGCTCCTTAATCTGATCTCTGATTGCTCGGTAAAAAGCCATAACTTCTTCGTCTGTACCAGTTGCGATGGCTGGATCTTCGAAACCCATATGTAAACGGTTTTTTACTACTCCTTGAAAAACTGGACAGGTTTCGCGGGCATTGCCACAAACAGTAATGACATAATCAAAGGCTTCCGTTGTAAAAACAGCTACATCTTTAGGTTTTGATTCTGATAGGTCAATTCCTAACTCATTCATTACAGTTATCGTTCGACGATTTACTCTTTTTTCAGGTTTTGAACCGGCAGAATAAACTTCTAGCTCAGCATCAAATGATTTAAGAAAATGTTCAGCCATTTGACTTCTACAGGAATTTCCAGTGCAAACGATTAAAATTTTCATATTTAATTTTTTAAAAGGTTATTAACGATTTCTGGAATACTTTCTCCAGCTTTTGTTTTAATAGTTGTTAGATTTGGGTAATTCAAATCTTTTGCATTCGGATCAACCACAAATTTGGGGATTTCTGATGCAACATAATTTATTAGGCTAGCCGCAGGATAAACGAGCAAAGACGTTCCAATAATCATGAAAATATCGGCTTTTGCCACAATTTCTGCTGCTATCCCAAAATTGGGAACGGCTTCTCCAAACCAAACAATATGGGGTCTGAGTTGAGAGCCTTTTTCACAGAGATCGCCTAATTTTAATTCCCAATGGTTTAAATTATAAACGAGGGAATCATCTTTGGTACTTCTGCTTTTTTTTAATTCACCATGAAGATGAAGAACGTTTTTTGAGCCTGCTCTTTCGTGGAGATCATCTACATTTTGCGTAATAATCTGAACGTTGAATTTTGATTCCAATTTAACAAGTGCGTAATGAGCAGCATTGGGTTCAACTTCAAACAATTGTTTACGTCGTTGATTGTAAAATTCGAGAACCATTTCTGGGTCTCTTTTCCAAGCATGAGGGCTAGCTACTTCTTCAATTCGATGATTATTCCATAAACCATCATGATCTCTAAATGTTTTTACACCACTTTCGGCGCTAATCCCAGCTCCACTTAATACAACAAGCTTTTTCATTGCAGATAATTAATCTCACTTGACTTGATGTAAATTTATACAAAAAAAGCATCCCATACAAATTGGGATGCTCTTATATTTGAGGATATTATATGACTATAAAATTTTCATATCATCTAATTCTTTCATTACTTTTTTAATAGCGATGGCAGAATCTTGTAATAGTTTATTTTCCGCTTTGTTTAATTTAAGCTCAAAAACTCCTTCGATACCGTTTTTGCCCAATTTAACAGGGACTCCCATATAAATATCTTTCAACCCATATTCGCCTTGTAGCCAAGCACAAACTGGGAAAATTCGTTTTTGATCATCTACAATGGCTTCCACCATTTGTGCAGCTGCAGCACCTGGTGCATACCAAGCAGAAGTGCCCATTAGATTGACTAATTCTCCGCCACCCATACGTGTTCTGTTTACAATTTTTTCAATTTCATCGGGAGCAAGGAGTTCGTCTATTGGTATTCCGTTCACACTTGTATATCGAGGTAATGGTACCATTGTATCACCATGCCCACCTAAAGAAAGTGATAGAATATCTTTTGGCGATACGTCCAAAGCTTCAGCAATAAATGCACGATAACGACCTGTATCTAAAATACCGGCCATTCCAAATACTTTGCTTGAATGCTTGTTTGCTACTTTATATGCCGCATAGGTCATTACATCTAAAGGATTAGATACAATAATAATGATCGCTTCAGGAGAATATTTAACTACTTTTTCAGTGACTTCCTTAATGATGCCAGCATTGGTTTTAATTAAATCGTCGCGCGACATCCCTGGT
The DNA here is from genome assembly GCA_041554455.1 of Bacteroidales bacterium. Lineage (GTDB taxonomy): Bacteria > Bacteroidota > Bacteroidia > Bacteroidales. The sequence goes on along the minus strand of JBFFMB010000002.1, from coordinate 8,341 downwards.
TTACGAGGTAAGCCGGATGTAATCACAACAATACCCGACCCCTTTGTTTTCAAGTAATCGTTAGTTGAACCAGTCACCCGAGTGCTAAAATTATTAATAGAGGAAGTTTGCCAAATATCCAAGGCTTTACCTTCTGCCATACCCTCTTTGATATCTACTAAAACAACTTCTCTGGCGAGATCTTTATGTGCAATCACGTTTGCACAGGTTGCGCCTACATTTCCGGCGCCGATAACTGTAATTTTATTCATTTCTTACGAGTTTATGAGTTCATAATTAGGTTAATATTTTTAAAGATATTGTAAATGACTAACGCAAATATAAGAAAGCCTGATTGTTATAAAAATAACAAGATGAGATTTCGGGTAGGTATTTTGTATTTGTTTAGATTTCTAAATAAGGGTCGAATAAAATTAAAATAAAAAAGGCAACCAAAAGGTTGCCTTTTTATCAATGTATGATTGAGATTTTATTTACATCCGTTACCGTTTACTCTGTTTTCTACACATTGCGCATCAATCACAGAAATCATCACCATATTCACGATATCTGAAACACTACTACCCATATTCAGTACATGAACTGACTTATTCATCCCATTGATAACAGGACCAATAACTTCATAATGACCCATTTCCTGCATTAATTTATAGGCTATATTACCTGCGGTTAAATAAGGGAATATGAGCACATTAGCAGCTCCGCCTTTCAGTTTTGAGAAGGGGAAGTTTTCTTCGAGCATTTCAGCATTGAGGGCTACGTTGGCTTGCATTTCACCATCCACAATCAAATCAGGATAATTTTTGTGCAATATTGAAACTGCTTCTCTCTGTTTAGAAGGAATATTCCCTCTATTTGAACCAAAATTTGAGTAAGATAAGAATGCTATTCGTGGCTTAATTTTGAATTGTTCGACTGCAAATGTAGTTTGTAGAGTAATCTCTACAAGTTTATCTACATCTGGGTTTTTATTAACTGTACAATCTGCAAAGAAAATTGGACCTTCTTTTGTATTGATGATGTACATACCAGAAACTAAGTTAGTATTAGGCTTCATCCCTATTATCTCCAGAGCTGGTTTTAAAGTATCTGGATAATTTCGGGTTAATCCTGAAATCATGGCATCGGCAAATCCCGTTTCTACAAGCATTGGTCCGTAATAATTCCGATGCTGCATCATATCCTTTGCAGCGGTCAAGGTTACACCTCTTCTTTGACGTTTATTGTAAAGAATTTCTGCAAATTCATGTCGACGTTTTTTCTCTTCATCTGATTTTGGATCGATGATTTCTACGCCATTTAATTCTAGGTCATTAATTTCAATTAGTTCCTTGATTGCTTTTTCGTTTCCGAGTAAGACTGGAATTGCAATTTTTTCATTGATTGCAATTTCAGCTGCTTTCAACATTTTGTAATTCTCAGCTTCAGCAAAAATAACTCGTTTTGGATCGTTCTTAGCACGGGTTTTTATCTGGCGAAGTAAAGGATTGCTGATTCCCAATCGTTTTCTTAATTCATCGCGGTAAGCATCCCAATCTTCGATAGGTTTGAGGGCAACACCACTATCCATAGCTGCTTTTGCTACTGCAGGTGCTATATATTCAATTAGACGAGGATCGGTAGGTTTAGGAATGATATAATCTTTTCCAAATTTCAGATTGTTGGTTGAATATGCAATATTTACTTCTTCAGGAACAGGAAGTTTTGCTAAATCAGCTAAAGCTTTCGAGGCAGCTAATTTCATTTCTTCGTTGATCGTTGTAGCCCGAACGTCAAGCGCTCCACGGAATATAAATGGAAATCCTAAGACATTGTTAATTTGGTTAGGAAAATCAGATCGTCCTGTTCCCATAATAACATCTTTACGAGTTGCAGTGGCTAGTTCGTAGGTGATTTCGGGATTTGGATTAGCACACGCAAAAACGATGGGATCTTTGGCCATTGATAACAACATTTCTGATGATAGAACTCCTGCTACTGATAAACCAAGGAACACATCTGCATCTTTGATTGCTTCTTCTAAGGTATGTACATTTCTGCTTGTTGCAAATTGCGCTTTACTTGCGTTTAAATCTTTTCGATCAAGGTGTATAACGCCACGCGAATCAACCATCACAAGATTTTCTGGCTTTACACCCAATGCAAGATAAAGTTTGGAACATGAAACGGCTGAGGCGCCTGCTCCATTCACAACAACTTTAATTTTTTCTATCTTTTTTTTATTGATTTTGATAGCATTTAGGAGTCCAGCAGAGGTAATGATAGCCGTTCCATGCTGATCATCATGCATAACTGGAATTTTAAGCGCTGCTTTAATTCGTTCTTCAATTTCAAAACATTCTGGAGCTTTAATATCTTCCAGATTGATTCCTCCAAAAGTGGGAGCGATGTTTATAACCGTATCAACAAATTTATCAATGTCCTTAACATCTATTTCGATATCAAATACATCGATGTCAGCAAAGATTTTAAACAACAGCCCTTTTCCTTCCATTACTGGTTTGCCAGCTTCAGCTCCGATATCTCCTAATCCGAGGACTGCTGTTCCGTTTGAGATAACAGCTACCAGATTTCCTTTGGCAGTATATTTATAAACATCTTCGGGGTTTTTTTCAATTTCAAGACAAGGATCTGCAACCCCGGGACTGTATGCTAGGGAAAGATCTCTTTGGGTTGAGTAAGGCTTGGTTGGAATGACTTCAATTTTACCGGGACGTCCTTCTGAATGATATTTTAAGGCATCCTTCCTGAACAAATTATCCATTTCTTAAGGGTTTATTGTGAATAGATTAACAAAAGGTTTGCAACAAATTTAAGAATATAATTTTCCTATGGAACCTTAAAGGCTTAATTTATTTTTATTAAAAATAATTTGATGGTTTTTGCCGTTTTCTTTTGCCTTAAATTTGTGTTTGTTGAAATGGGAATTAGATAGAATTAAATTCGTATTTTTGTTTTCATCACAAATCCATATAAGCATTTAATTAGTTGCAAATGTATTCATACCTCGAAGGAAAACTTGTTGAAAAAACACCCACATATGTTACGCTTGATGTGAATGGTATAGGTTACCAAATTCATATTTCATTAAATACATATTCTCAAATTGGCGATAAAGAAGCTTGTAAATTATTATGTCATTTTGTGGTGAGAGAAGATGCTCAGTTGTTATATGGCTTTTATAGTGAAAATGAACGTGTATTGTTTCGCCATTTGATATCAGTATCTGGAGTGGGAGCCAATACAGCACGTTTAATTTTATCATCGATGACAACTGAAGATTTGTTTTCGGTGATTCGTACTGGTAATGCTAATACCTTACAATCGGTGAAAGGAATTGGGGGTAAAACAGCTCAACGGATCATTATTGATTTACAAGATAAACTTGGCAAACAGGAAATCATATCCGAAAATATGCCTGTTTCACACAATACTCGACGAGATGAAGCGTTATCAGGTTTGGTAATACTAGGGTTTAGTAAAAATATTGCTGCCCGCGCAATCGACAAAATTATAGCTAAAGAGGGATCGGATCTTACTGTTGAGCAATTGATAAAAAATACGCTAAAAGTATTGTAGTTGTTGTGAGTTGAAAATTTAAACAATTTAAATTACCCTGACCAAATCATAAAAATTTGCACATCTGTTTGAAACCTATAGTCAAATATTATGCAAGATTCTGGTGGATATTATTCACCTTTTTTTGTTATGGTGTCGTTCAAGGTCAGCAAAGGGATACGTTGCGTTCAGAAAAACTTCCTTACTCTATAAAAAGTAGCGAACTGGATTCATATTATTTTAAAGGTCAACGATCACTTTTTTTGAGTCCACCCGAAAATCTTCAGAATATTTTTACTTACGATCCAGAAACAAATACCTATGTGTTAACGCAGAAAATGGGTGAAATTGAATACAGATATCCTACCGTTTTGAGTTTTGAGGAATATCAGAAAATTAAAACCCAAAATGATCTTTTCCGATTTTGGAAAAACAAATCACAATCGTCTACCAATAATGTAAGAGATGGAATTATCCCGCCCATTTATGTTGGGGGAGATCTTTTCGAGAATGTTTTTGGTAGTAATTTTATTGATATTCGTCCACAAGGTTCAGCGGAATTAAATTTTGGGGTTTTGTCGAATAACCGTAAGGATGAAACCTTGGATGAAAGGCGAAGAAAGACCACCAGTTTTGATTTCAGTGATAAAATTCAAATGAGCGTGGTTGCCAAAATTGGCGAAAAAATTGAATTTAAAACCAATTATAATACGGAATCTACCTTTGACTTTGAAAACAATCTTTCCTTGAAGTACGAAGGAAATGAAGATGAAGTGATACAGTTAATTGAAGCTGGGGATATTAGTTTCCCTTTGCCAACAACATTAATCAGTGGGAGTCAGGGACTGTTTGGAATTAAGACAAAATTAAAGTTTGGGCGAACTACATTTACAGGTGTTTTTTCTCAACAGGAAAGCGAAATTTCTTCAATTACGGTTCAGGGTGGAGCTCAAACCAATAAGTTTAATTTAACAGCTCTCGATTATGAATTGAATCGGCACTTCTTTATCGGTCAATATTTTCGTGAAGATATAATCGGGCCTGATGGCAAACTCAGTAATCGCTATAATGAGGCTTTACGAAGCTTACCCATTATTACTTCAAACATAAATATTACTCGAATCGAGGTTTGGGTTACCAATATTGGCGCTGCTGTTTCTGAAAATAGAAATATTATTGCTTTTACTGATTTGGGGGAAAATAATCCTTTTGAATCTGGGATTAATCCTACACTTGGAAAAAATCTTCCATCAAATGAAAGCAATGATTTGATTAGCAAATTGGATGAAGTAAAAATTAGAGATATCAATACGGCAACTCAATATTTACAAGATGACCCATTAGGTATTGGAGGCTCCAGCTATTTTGTTTCTGGTGAGGATTTTGAAAAAATTGAAAGTGCTCGAAAATTAAATCCTTCAGAATATACATTCAATTCAAAACTTGGGTTTATCTCTTTAAATACTACTTTAAATCCAGATCAAACATTAGCCATAGCCTATCAATACACCGTTATTGGAGATAATAAAGTTTACCAAGTGGGTGAGTTTTCGGATCAAGGGATTACAGCTCCAGAGAATTTAATCGTGAAATTATTGAAAAGCACTTCGGTCAATACCAAAAATCCAATGTGGGATTTGATGATGAAGAATGTGTATTCCATCCGTGCATATCAAGTGAATCCAGACGATTTTATCTTTAATATTTTATATTCAGGCAATGAAAAAGGCATTCCTACAGCTTATTTTTCTGAAGGAAATGAAGCAGTAAAAGGTGTTCCTATTATTCGCTTATTAGGGATGGATAATTTAGATCAACAATTTAATCCTCCTGGCGATGGAATGTTTGATTTTATTGATGGAGCTGCTTTAAATGGGGGAACCATTCAATCGGCAAATGGCCGAATTTTCTTCCCGGTATTGGAACCGTTTGGGCGTGACTTGCGCAATCTGTTTACGGATAATACCATTGCAGAAAAATATGCTTACGATTCGTTATACACCATGACAAAGTCGGGAGCTGAGCAGTATCCTGAGAAAAATAAATATGTGCTTGAAGGATTTTTTAAATCTTCTTCAAGCAACGAAATTTCATTAAATGCCTTTAACGTTCCTCAAGGATCAGTTGTGGTTACAGCCGGAGGAATCCCCTTAACCGAAAATGTTGATTATACTGTTGATTATACCTTAGGTCGCGTTCGGATTATCAATGAAGGGATTTTAAATTCGGGAACACCCATTAAAATTTCTTTGGAAAGTAATTCTATGTTTAATATGCAAACCAAGCGGTACATGGGAATGCATGTTAATTATGAAGTGAATGACCGAACCAATATTGGAGCTACAATCATTAATTTAAATGAACGTCCGTTAACTGCTAAAACAAATTTTGGAGATGACCCAATTTCGAATACCGTCTTAGGATTTAATTTTAATTATGAGGAAGAGTCACGATTGTTAACCAAATTGGTTGATAAAATTCCCTTTATCAATACAAATGCTCCTTCTAGAGTAAATATTGAAGGTGAGTTTGCCCGTTTTATACCGGGTCATTCAGCCTTGGTTGGCGAAACTGGAATTTCCTATATTGATGATTTTGAAGGCACTAAGTCGTCCATAGACCTAAAAAACTTTAGTACATGGAAAATGTCAAGTACTCCTCAAGGACAAACTAATTTATTCCCCGAAGGAGCACCCAATGCAGGATTGGATTATGGTAAAAATCGTGCTCGATTAGCTTGGTATATAATCGATCCATTATTTTACGATCGGAATACAAATTATAAACCACCCAATATTACGTCCGAAGAACTTTCTAAACATTCTGTTCGACAGGTTCTAGAAACCGAGGTTTTCCCCAATAAAGATATTCCTAATGGTATTCCGACGAATATTTCGGTTTTAAATATGGCATATTACCCTGAAGAAAAGGGGCCTTACAATTATGACGTAAATGCGGTTCCCGGAACAACTGCCGGAATAGCCTCTGATGGCAATTTGAATGCTCCCGAGACACGTTGGGGAGGTATGATGCGCAAGATTGAATCTTCCGATTTTGAAACAACCAATGTTGAATATATTGAATTTTGGATGATGGATCCATTTACGGATGATCCATTGAATACCGGGAAACTCTATTTTAATTTGGGAGATATTTCCGAAGATATTTTGAGAGACTCACGTAAGAGTTTTGAAAATGGATTACCTACTGACCAAAACCTTATTGAGGTAGATACAACCATTTGGGGAAGAGTTCCCAATGTGCAGTCTCTTGTTGAATCTTTTGATAATGCTCCGGGATCAAGAAGGTATCAGGATGTTGGCTATGATGGACTTTCAACGGAAGATGAACTTAGCTTTTTTAGGGCTGAAACAGGAAAACATTCCTATCTTAACGATATAGAGGCCAAGCTTGGATCGAATTCTATAGCCTACCAAAAAGCAATAGCGGATCCTGCAACGGATAATTATCACTATTTTAGAGGAACTGATTACGATGATAATAATAAATATGCTAGCATACTTGAACGTTATAAATTATACAATAATCCAGAGGGGAATTCTCCTACCGATGATTTAAATCCTGAATCGTATCCTACATCTGGGTCATCCTTGCCAAATGTTGAGGACATCAATCGTGATAATACTTTGAGTGAAGGCGAACGTTATTTCCAATATGAAGTTGATTTAGACAAGGACAAGATGTTTGTTGGGCAAAACTATATTACGGATGTCTATGAAGCCACCACGCATCAATTACCTAATGGGGTTAGTAAACAGGTAAAATGGTATCAGTTTAAAATTCCTATTAATAGCCCTGATGAAGTTATTGGGAATATTGAAGATTTTAAATCAATTCGCTTTTTACGGACCTTTATGCGGGGATTTAAACGTCCAATCGTATTACGTTTTGCTACCTTGGAATTAGTTCGTGGCGAATGGCGGAGATACCGACAATCATTGCTTCGACCAAACGAATATCTTACAGATAATAGTTCTGTTGAAACTTCTTTTGATATTACTGCTGTGAATATTGAAGAAAATGGACGAAAAGTTCCTATCCCCTACGTGATTCCTCCCGGTATTGATCGCGAAACAAATATTTCAACGACCAATGTGGTTAGAAGAAATGAGCAATCCATGGTTTTAAAAGTAGAAAATCTAAGAGATGGAGATGCTCGTGGTGCTTTTAAAACAACTGATTTTGATTTTAGACAATATAATAAATTGAAAATGTATGTTCATGCTGAAAAGCTTAACGAACAAGATGTCATGGAGGATGAAGAATTAACCGTCTTTATCCGTTTAGGTTCCGATTTTAATGAAAACTATTATGAATACGAAATCCCACTAAAACTAACTCCATGGGGAACTACTTTTTCTGAACCTGATCTTATATGGCCTGAAGAAAATGAGTTTAATATTGATCTTGAAGAATTAGTGAAGATTAAGTTAGATCGGAATATTGCCATGCGTGAAGCCAATACAGGCGTGACAACAACATCGCCTTATGTTGTTCAAAATGGGAATCATAAAATCACCATATTGGGTGTCCCAAGTATTAGTGATGTAAAAGCTTTATTAGTAGGCGTTCGAAATCCTAAACAAAGAACCTTTGTAGACAGTGATGATGGAAGACCAAAAAGTGCAGAAATTTGGATCAATGAATTGAGATTATCTGATTACAGAAGTAAAGGTGGTTGGGCTGCACGAGCTCGAATTTCAGCAAATCTGGCTGATTTAGGTAGAGTTACTATAAGTGGGAGTCATAGCACCCCTGGCTT
>JBFFMB010000001.1:0-20711 GCA_041554455.1 Bacteroidales bacterium | reverse complement strand
GACTCAATTGGATGAGCTCGGCTAAACGTCATCAGTCCTGCCTCAACATGACCCATTGGACTGAATAAAGGAATCGGAACAAAAGGCACCTTATAATTATAAGCAAATACAGAATTATAGTCAACTAATAGATCCGAAAGCATTTCACTTTGATCAAAATAATACGATCGTTTTGAGCTTTTATCAACCTCCTGAAAAAAGAAAAAATCCATATCATCCATCGATTCAATGAATGCAAAGCAACCTTTAAGGTATTTTTGAAAAAGGAATTTATCAGGACGAACCTGTTTGCCACCTTCATGAAAAAAATCCATTTCTTTTCCCAATCCACAATAACCCAAATTCCAACTCAACATAGTATATGTGGTCTGATTATCTGCTGCTTCCTTAATAGAATTATTGACAAAGAGTTGTTTTTTAGCGGCTGGTTGATAGTCCGTAAAATGAATGTATAATAAAAATGAAAGGAAAAACAGGATAATTATTCCCACCAAAATAAACACCCTTTTACCTAGCTTTGCTATTGAATTTTTCATAATGCCATTGAAATTATAAATTACGGCAATTTTTTTTAATTTTGCTATTGTATAAGAAACATGAAACATGCCAATACTGGGTTCAATAATTAAGAAGGCGTACGAGTTAAGAAACTTCCCCTATGAGATGAGAAGCAATTTTAATGTTGACACAACTCAAAAGAAAGTTCTTACAAAACTTTTAAAAAAAGCACAATATACAGCTTTTGGAGAGCATTATAAATTTGCTGAAATTTTAAAAGAAAAAGATTTTATAGGTGCTTTTCAAAGCGACATCCCCGTTTTTGACTATAATTCGATGTTTAAAAAATGGTGGTATCGCTCATTAAATGGCGAACCCTATGTCAGTTGGCCAGGTCGTGTAAAATACTTTGCACTCACCTCTGGTACATCGGAAGCTTCAAGTAAGCAAATCCCTGTTACAGCAGATATGATTCGTGCGATACGTAAAACAAGTGTTCGTCAATTGGTGTCCACGGTTCGTTACGATCTCCCTATAGAATTTTACCAAAAAGGAATGCTAATGATAGGTGGCAGCACTCATCTTCATTTCAATGGAACCTATTATGAAGGAGACCTTTCAGGTATTTCGGCAGGAAATATTCCATTTTGGTTTCAACACTTTTACAAGCCCGGAAAACGAATATCAAAAGAACGAGATTGGTCAACCAAGCTTGATGAGATTATTAAAAATGCCAAAAACTGGGATATTGGTGTAATTGTAGGTGTTCCTGCATGGATACAAATCATGCTCGAACGAATTATTGCCCATTATAAATTGAATAACATACACGAAATCTGGCCCAATTTATCAGTATACGTTCATAGCGGTGTGGCCATTGATCCCTATAGAAAAAGCTTGGAAAAACTTTTTGCTCATCCCATCCGGTTCAATGAATCGTATCTAGCTTCTGAAGGTTATGTAGCCTATCAAAATGGCTACGAAAATAAGGGTATGAGAATGGTTTTAGATAATGGTATTTTTTATGAATTTGTTCCTTTCAATGATGAAAATTTTGATTCGGAAGGAAATATTAAAAAGAACCCCAAAGTCTTAACGATCAAAGACATTGAAGAAAATAAAGAATATGCACTCTTAATGACAACCTGTGCTGGTGCTTATAGATATATGATCGGCGATACCATTAAATTTGTATCGAAAGAAAAATGTGAAATTGTTATTACGGGTCGAACAAAACATTTTTTGAGCATTTGTGGCGAACATCTTTCACAAGAAAATATGAACCGAGCCATAAAAATGTTGCAAGATGAAATGAATGTTGAAATCAATGAATTTACTGTAACCGGAATTCGTTACGATTCAATGTTTGCACATAAATGGTTCTTAGGAACAAATGATAAACTTGACCCAAAAGTTGCTCGCGACAAAATCGACGGCTATCTAAATATTTTAAACGATGATTATCGTGTAGAGCGAATTGCTGCGATTAAAGATGTTCAGGTTGAAATTCTTCCGGTAAAAGTCTTTTATGAATACATGAAAGAACTAGGCAAAGAGGGAGGAGCAACTAAGTTTCCTCGCGTTTTAAAACCTAAGCAATTATCTCCGTGGGAGGATTTCCTAAAAAATTATAAAAAATAAATGAATGGGGCCTCTAATCGAAGGGATAGTTTTAGGATTTACATTAGCCGTTTTTTTTGGATTTGGCCCTGCTTTGTTTGCATTGCTTCAAACCACGATTCATCGAGGTTTTCTCTCAGGTTTATTTTTAGCTATTGGCATTTTTTTAAGCGACTTTGTATTGGTCGGTCTATGCTCTGCAGGAGCTATGCAAATCATTAGTAAACCTGAAAATAATTTAGCTTTTGGAATTATAAGCGGAATTGTTCTCATCGTTTTTGGGATTGTTTCCTATACTCGAAAAGTGGAATTCAATAAAAACAAAAAAATAAATGGGAAAGATCGGGCATGGCTAATTGCATATACACTGAAGGGTTTCTTTTTAAATATTGCCAATCCTTTTGTTTGGATTTTTTGGATGGGAGTTGTTGTTGGTATCACTGCTAATTACGAAGGCGATAAATATTCCGTCATTGTATTTTTCTCAGCCACACTTTTAACGGTATTGGCTACTGATATTTTGAAATGTTTTGCTTCTTATAAAATCAAACGCTTTCTAACACAAAAAATAGTTCTGCGCATTAATCATATTGCCGGAATAGGTTTGGTTCTTTTTGGCTTGTTCTTGATCAGTAAAGCAATTATTGCATTTTAAAGGATAGGCTTGATGTCTTTAATATTCAACTGAATTGTTACTTTATTATTCCATTCATTTTCCTCTATATGATAACAAATATCAAAAGGTTTTCCTGCTTTGATATGCTCAAGATGATGACCTTGCTGGAAAGCTATTGCTGCCATAGGAAGCCCTGAAATATCTGGATGAATGACATTTAATTTTAGGTGATTATTCCCCACAATTTTTACAAAACCAGTATCTATCACTCCTTTTGCTAAAAACATGGGCGACATATTTTCAGGACCAAAGGGAGCAAATTGCTTCAATATATTATAAAACTTGGTGTTAATCATATTCAAATTTAAAAGATTGTCGATCTCAATCTCAGGCATCATCATTTCTTCACTTAAATGCTCGCAGACATAGTTTTCAAATTGAGTACTAAAAGCTTCAAAATTTTCGGGTTTAATAGACAATCCTGCGGCATATTTATGTCCACCAAAATGCTCTAATAAATCACCACAAGATTCAATGGCATCATACACATCAAAATCTTTTATGGATCGAGCAGAACCGGTAAGCAAACCATTAGAGAGCGTAAAAACAACGGTTGGACGATAATAGGATTCTGTTAAACGAGAAGCTACAATACCAATCACACCCTTATGCCAATCGGGATTATAAACAACAGTAGATTTGTTATTCAGTAATATTTCACTTGATTTTATCATCTCAAGAGCTTGTTGTGTGGCTAACATGTCAAGCTCCCGTCTTTCTGTATTCAATTTATTAATCTGCTCTCCTTTATGATTGGCATATTCTTTATTATCTGTGATCAGTATTTTTACTGAATCTTTTGCACTTTCAATCCGTCCTGCGGCATTAATGCGCGGTCCAACAGAAAAAACCAAATCGCTTATGGTTAATTCGCGATTAAAAACATAATCACTTTGCCCCGGTTGTTTACGAATAATATTTCCGTATTTTAAAATCGCTTCGATTCCAGGACGGGGATGTGTATTGATTAATTGAAGACCATAATAAGCTAAAATCCGATTTTCGCCCCTAACAGGAACAATATCGGAAGCAATACTTACAGCCACTAAATCGAGTAGGCTATTAAGCTCCAAGGCGGAAATATTATTTCGTTCTTCAAAAGCCTGAACCAATTTAAAGCCCACTCCACAACCCGAAAGTTCTTTGAAAGGATAGTCACAATCATCCCGTTTGGGATCTAGTACGGCACAAGCAGAAGGGATGACATCTCCCGGACGATGATGATCGCAAATAATAAAATCAATGTTCTGTTCAGAAGCATATTGAATTTTTTCAACGGCTTTGATACCACAATCCAAAGCGATAATCAGTTTAAAACCATTTTCTTTTGCAAAATCAATGGCTTGATAAGAAATGCCATAGCCCTCGGAATAACGATCTGGAAGATAAAAATCAATAGGCTCATAAAACGAATGAAAATAGGTAAAAACAAGGGCTACTGCTGTCGTGCCATCAACATCATAATCGCCATAAATAAGAATTTTCTCATTATTCGCTAACGCTTTTACAATGCGTTCAACAGCAACATCCATATCCTTCATTAAAAAAGGATTATGAAGCTGATCTAATTGGGGACGAAAAAATTTCTTCGCTTCTTCAAAGGTTGAAATATTTCTATTTAAAAGAAGATTTGACAAGGACTCATCAATATTAAGCTCACCAGACAATCTTCGAACTTCTTCTATATCAGCTTGTTCAGTAATTACCCAGCGCTTTTCCATTTTCTAAAATTCTTTATGTAAAGATAAAATTATTTCTAGGAAGAAACACATAATTAAAAATGAATATTGTTAAGTTTCCACACTAAAATGAAGAGCGCATAGCATCAACAGGATTGAGTTTAGAGGCACTATAAGCTGGAATAAAGCCTGATATCAAACCGATAAAACCAGCAACACCAATACCCAATAGAATGTTTCCTTGAGTTAACACCAAATCCAATGGCAAGCCTTGCATATTAACAATGATTACTAAAATCAAAATAATTAATAGACCGAGAACTCCTCCAAAAATTGATAAGAAAATTGCTTCGAATAAAAATTGCAATAAAATAAAATAATTTTTTGCCCCTAAAGATTTTTGAATGCCTATTTGGCTAGTTCGTTCTTTTACCGAAACAAACATGATGTTAGCAATTCCAAAACCACCAACTAATAATGAAAAACCACCAATTATCCATCCTACACCAGCAATGATACCAAACAAGCCATCAAAACCTTTTGAAATAATATCTGTTTCATTAATTGCAAAATCATCTTCCTTCGAAGGTTTCAATTTATGTAAGGAACGTAAAATTCCTGTTAATTCATCCTTCATCTCATCATTACTAACATGTGGTTTAGCTTTAACGATAATATTTGTTGAAGTATTTTTTAGATCGATAACCGTTCGGGCAAAATTTATAGGAATGATCAATTGATCATCATTCGAATTTCCAAACATATCCTCACCTTCTTTAACCGTAACGCCAATAATCTCTAATTTTCGTCCAAATATTTTAAGTTTCTGTCCAATGGGATTTATGTTTTCAAACAGATTTTCAACAATCTCGGCTCCAACAATAACGACATCTTTTCCACTTTTGGATTCAATGGGAGTAAAATAACGACCCTCTTGAAGATCAAACTTCATTACTTTATTATAATCATGCGAGACTCCCAATATCGTAGCTGCATCTATACTGTTATTTCCAAATTTCACAACACGATTGACACCAATCATAAAAGTTGAATATTCAATAGTATTGCTTTTCCGTTGAATTTCTTCCAATTCCCTAAGTTGTGGTTCAGGACGATTTATATATTTCCACCAAGGGTAACTTCCACCCATCGACCAAGGCCATTTTTGGACAAACAAAACATTATCGCCCAAGGAGTCAATCGAACTTTTTATAGAACGCTCCATTGAATCAAAAACAGTAAACACGGAAATCACTGAAAAAATACCTATTGTAATACCCAGCAAAGACAGTAGGGTTCTGACTTTATTGACTCGTATAGCTTGTAAGGCAAAAACAAAACTTTCGTTTATTAAGCGGATAACTATCATGGATAATTTCTTCTTTTATTGATATACACCAAAGATAAAATAAAATTTGTTGATATTTCCCTCGAATTCTTTTTATAACAAGAGAAAGAGACGAAAAATAATAAATAAATATATTGCTTCTTGGCTTGATTTTTAATTTCTTTGCATAGAATTTCACAAAACCCTAAGTCATTGAAAAAGATAAAGAACGCCCTTGTTTCAGTTTACCATAAAGACGGTCTCGACCAAATCATTAAAAGCCTAAATGAACTTAATGTAACCATATATTCAACTGGAGGAACTTTTAAGTTCATTCAGGATTTAGGAATTGAGGCCAAAACGGTTGAATCATTAACCGGTTATCCTTCAATTTTAGGAGGCCGTGTAAAAACTCTGCATCCTAAAGTTTTTGGGGGTATTTTAGGACGAAGAGATCTGGAAGATGATAATAATCAAATGAGTGAATACGACATTCCAGAAATTGATTTGGTTATTGTGGATCTCTATCCGTTTGAAGAAACCCTTGCAGCAGGAGGCAGTGAACAAGATATTATCGAAAAAATTGACATTGGAGGTATTTCGCTGATTAGAGCAGCTGCCAAAAATTTCGAAGATGTGATGATTGTAGCAAGCTCAACTTTGTACGAAAATTTATCAAAACTACTAAACGAAAAAAAGGGCGAGACCAGTCTTGAAGATCGCAAATTTTTTGCTGCTCAGGCTTTTAATGTGTCTTCGCACTATGATACTGCCATTTTTAATTATTTCAATGCAGGAGAAATGGATGTTTTCAAACAAAGCATTCAAGAATCGAAAGTATTGCGTTATGGCGAAAACCCACATCAAAAAGGTTTGTTCTTTGGAAATATGGATGAGGTTTTTGAAAAGCTTCATGGAAAAGAGATTTCGTATAACAACCTCATTGATTTAGATGCCGCTATAAATCTGATCAAAGAGTTTTCGGAACCCACATTTGCTATTCTAAAACATAATAATGCTTGTGGTTTGGCTTCACGTGAAAAGTTAGTGGATGCATGGAAAGCAGCTTTAGCTGGCGATCCTGTTTCGGCTTTTGGAGGAGTGTTAATTACTAACCGAACAATTGATTTAGAAACTGCTGAAGAAATCAATAAACTCTTTTGCGAAATAATATTAGCTCCTGGCTATGAAAATAATGCACTAGAACTACTTAAATCTAAGAAAAATAGAATAATTTTGTTAGAGAAGTCGTTTGATTTTCCAGTTAAACAATTTAGATCCGCATTAAACGGAGCTCTTGTTCAAGATAAAGATTTGAAAACAGAAGTTAAAGACGATCTTAATACAGTAACAAAAACAAGTCCAACAGAACAAGAAATCAAGGATTTACTTTTTGCAAACAGTATTGTAAAGCATACAAAATCAAACACCATCGTCCTTGCAAAAAATGGGCAATTACTTGCTAGTGGGGTGGGACAAACATCACGCGTTGATGCTTTGAAACAAGCAATTGAAAAAGCAGCATCGTTTGGTTTTGATTTAAAAGGATCTGCAATGGCATCGGATGCATTTTTCCCATTTGCTGATTCTGTTGAAATTGCTCACAAGGCAGGGGTTTCGGCAGTTATTCAACCAGGAGGCTCAGTTAGAGATCAAGAATCAATTGATTATTGTAACGAACATAATATGTCGATGGTTTTTACTGGAACTCGACACTTTAAACACTAAATAAAATAATTCACATTACTTAAAATACATAACATGGGCTTATTCTCTTTCTTAACAAAAGAAATCGCGATTGACCTCGGTACTGCGAATACCATCATTATATACGATGATAAAGTTGTTGTTGATGAACCTTCAATTGTAGCCATAGAAAGAGCTACAGGAAGAGTTATTGCAGTAGGAAAAAAGGCCATGATGATGCATGGTAAAACCCATGAAAACATTAAGACTATTCGTCCACTTAGAGATGGTGTTATTGCTGATTTTCAATCCGCTGAATTCATGATCCGTGAATTTATTAAAATGATCGGTACCGGAAAATCACTTTTTCCACCTGCACTGAAAATGGTTATTTGTATTCCTTCTGGGATTACAGAAGTAGAAGAACGTGCAGTAAAGGATTCTGCTGAACAAGCGGGTGCAAAAGAAGTACGATTGATTCATGAACCAATGGCTGCAGCTATTGGAATTGGAATCGATGTTTTAGAACCTACCGGAAACATGGTGATTGATATTGGAGGTGGAACCAGCGAAATTGCAGTTATTGCACTCGGTGGTATCGTGAATAATAAATCAATCCGTATAGCAGGAGATGATTTTAATGCAGATATTGAAGAATATATGCGAAAGCAACACAATATCAATATTGGAGAAAGAACATCTGAACGTATTAAGATTGAAGTTGGTGCCGCAATGACTGAAATTGATAATCCACCAGACGATTATCCAGTTCATGGAAGAGATATGCTTACAGGTATTCCAAAAGAAGTGTATGTTAACTATGCTGAGATTGCTCGTTGTTTAGATAAATCTATTTCAAAAATTGAAGCTGCTGTTTTAAATGCTTTAGAAATGACTCCTCCTGAACTTTCTGCGGATATTTTCCGAACGGGAATTTATTTAGCAGGGGGTGGCTCTATGCTTCGTGGACTAGACAAACGATTACACCAAAAAACAAAACTACCTATACACGTAGCCGAAGATCCATTGCGTGCTGTGGCCCGTGGTACTGGCATTGCACTTAAGAATTTTGACAAATTTACATTCCTTATTAAATAAAGGATTATATAATCTTATTAGTAAAAAATAAAATTCAATGCGGTATTTAATTGCATTTCTTTGGAAACATAGTTTTTTCTTTTTGTTTGTTTTCCTTGAATGTATCGCATTTATGCTAATGGTAAACAGCCAGAATTATCAAGGGTCTGTCATCATTAATTCAACCAACCAAATAACTGGCTCAATTAATAGCATCAGCTCCGATATTGTTGATTATTTTCAGTTAAGAAAATCGAATAAGCGTTTATTAGATGAGAATACTCTTTTGTTAAATAATCAACAAAGTTCAATTTTAGTAAGTGATACCGGCTTTTTATATCATGATTCTATTTATCGATATATTGGGGCAAAAGTCATTTCAAATTCTACACACAAACGGAATAATTATATCATGTTAAACCGTGGACGAAAACATGGTGTTGAAATTGACATGGGGGTTATTTCCGATAAGGGTTTGGTTGGAACTGTTATTCAGGTTAGCGAAAACTTTTGTTCTGTTATGTCCGCTCTGCATAAAGACAGTAAAATTAGTGCCCGAATTAAAAAAAATAATCAGTTGGCCAATGTCACCTGGAATGAAATTAATTATCAGCTAGGTTTATTAGAGGATGTTCCAACACACTTAGAATTGTTTCCAACAGATACGATCATAAGTAGTGGAAACTCTCTCATATTCCCTGAAGGAATTTTGATTGGTTCCGTCACGGAATATCACGCGGAAGATGGAAAAAGTCTGAATACAGCATCCATTCGTTTTGCCTGCGATTTTAATGCATTGTATTATGTATACATCATTAAAAACTTACACAGAAATGAATTATTAAATCTGCAAAAGGAGGCTGAAAATGAATAATATTATTTATAAAAATAGTTTCCGTTTTTTAATGCTTTTATTTCTTCAGATATATGTATTTAATAATATTGGCTTGCTTGGTTATCTAAATCCTTATGTCTACGTTTTATTTATTTTATTGCTTCCAATTGAGACTCCTCGTGCATTATTATTAATCTTTGCCTTTTTTATGGGATTTAGTATCGATTATTTTTCGAATACTATTGGGATCAATATTGCAGCCTGTGTTTTAGTTGCCTATTTAAGACCTGGAATGATTCGGGTACTTTCTCAAAAATCTGAGCTAGATCCTGGAATGATAATTGGCATACGCGATTTTGGGTTTAGATGGTTTTTTATCTATGCCAGTGTATTGGTTATTGTTCATCATTTGGTTATTTTTTATTTAGAAGTTTTTCGATTCAATGAAATACTGGAGACTCTAGAACGCTCATTATTAAGTGCCCTATTTACAATCATACTTATAATTATCAGTCAGTATTTGTTTTTTATACCTAAAAAACATAAGCGAGGTTTAATGTAATTCATTTATTATCTTTGATCGTCATTTAAAAAACAAATTATAATAAAACAGACAACTATGAAAAAACTTTTTTATCTCAGCATCATTACCATACTTTTTATTTCTTGCACAACCCAATCTAACTATACTTTAAAAGTAAGTTTAGATGGCGTTAATGAAGGAATATATTATGTAACCGAGCGTCAAGACGGTAAATGGGTAAATTTTGATTCCGCTATAATAGTAGATAATATAGCTGTATTTAATAGAGATGCCATCGACTTTCCTAAAATGGTTTTGGTTCAATTAAAAGGCCAAAAATCAAGAATTCCTGTTTTTATAGAAAATGCAAATATTGAAGTTAGAGGTGATTCTCTTCTATCTGATAAAATTATGATTAGCGGATCAAAATCGCATACTGAGTTTGAATTATATAATGAAAAAGCAAAAGTATTTGATGATCAATTACAAGCATTATATGCTGAATATCGCATATTAAGTCAAGCAAAAGATGAAGCTGGAATTGAAGCTTTAAATGTAAAATATGATAAGGTTGATGGAGAAAAAGTTGATTTCATCTATAATTATTGTCTTGAAAATTCAGCAAGTGTTGTAAGCGCTTATATTGCCTATAGCAATAATCATAGTTTTGATCTTGAGCAATTGGATGCTATTTCAACCGCATTTGATCCATCAATCGATAATTCATCTTATGTTGTCGATCTAAGAAAACGTATTGCGACTTTGAAAAGTGTTGCTATTGGTAAAAAATATATTGATTTCACCATGAATGATGTAAATGGTGAAGCTGTTACTTTATCAACCCTTGTTGGTGGAAAATATATTTTACTTGATTTTTGGGCTGCTTGGTGTGGACCATGTCGTCGTGAAAATCCAAATGTTGTAGCTGTATATAATGACTATAAAGACAAAGGTTTTGATGTAATTGGTATTTCTCTAGACCAGAAAAAAGAAAATTGGTTAAAGGCTATTGAAGATGATAAACTTACATGGAGTCATTTATCAGATTTAGCATACTGGAATAATGCAGCCGCAAAATTATATGCTGTTAATTCGATCCCTCATAGTATTCTTCTAGATCCTGAAGGAATTATTATTGCAAAAAATTTAAGAGGAGAGGATTTAAGAAACAAAATTGCTGAGCTTCTTGACAAATAAAACGTTTGAAAAGAAATAAAAAAAGCCCTCTTAAATAAGAGGGCTTTTTTTATTCAATATTATGTTTTTCTTTCCAAAGTATATTAAATGATTTCTCTTGAACAACAGGAAATTCTCTTCGATTTCCCCACTGTTTTTTAAAGAAATATTTAAGTAATTTGGTTTTCTTCTTTCCGCTGAAAAAATTTAACTTTTTTCTACTCAACATCGTTTTTTGCCATGTAAAAATATTTAGTTTTTCGCTACGTGTCGTATATCCTTTTTTAACGGATTCATTACGATTAACCAATAATAATTCATGAAGCGGGATTTTAACAGGACAAACTTCAGAACATTTTCCACATAATGAAGAAGCAAAACTTTGGTGTTTATAATCCTGCATTCCTAATAAATATGGATTAATCACAGAGCCAATAGGTCCACTATAGGTGGTATTATAGGTATAGCCACCAATGTTCTTATAAACAGGACAGGCATTTAAACAAGCACCACAACGAATACAGGATAATGCTCTTCGCTGACGCTCTTCAGCTAATAATGTAGATCGTTTATTATCGAGCAAAACAACATACATTTCTTCAGGTCCATCTTCTTCTTCTTTTCGTTTTGGTCCTGTTACAATTGAATTATAAACAGTCATATTTTGTCCCGTACCATGAGAAGCTAACAGTGGCCAAAATAAATCAAGGTCTTTGATCGATGGGATAATTTTTTCAATCCCCACAACAACGATATGTGTTTTAGGAAACGACATTGAAAGAACACCATTTCCTTCATTTTCTGTTAATGCAATAGCGCCAGGATCTGCAATCAAAAAATTTGCACCTGTCATGCCGATATCTGCATTCTGAAACTTTTCTCTTAATAATTTCCGGACATACGCAGTTAATTCCTCAGGACTGCTATCAATGGGAGTATCAAATTTTTCGTGAAATAAATCGGCAATATCTTCTTTTGATTTATGCATTGCCGGAGTGACAATATGATAGGGTTTTTCGCCAGCTAATTGAACAATATATTCTCCAAGATCTGATTCCAAAACTTCTATTTTTTTCTTTTCAAGCGCAGAATTTAAATCAATTTCCTCTGTAGTCATTGATTTTGATTTCACAATAAGTTTGGCTGATTTTTTCTTTACGATTTTAAGAATCTCACTAACGGCCTCTTTACTATCCTGAGCCCAAATGACTTTTCCACCGCGCTTTGAGAAATTATCTTCAAACTGAATTAAATACTTATCCAGATCGTTAATAACTTTATATTTTAGGAAAGCCGCTCGTTGTTTTGCTTTTTCTAAATCAACATATTGCTTCTTACCATCTACAACAGCAGCATCATACTTCGAAATATTAAATTTTATTTTATCTCGATGTATAAGATCAAAAGCAATTTTTTCAGCTTCTTTATTAAATTGGTTAAGCGTCTCCAAAATATATTACTTAATTATTTTTGAAATTTTATTTACTCTATCTTGATGACGACCGCCTTCAAATTCGGTTGTCAAAAAAGTTTTTGCTATTTCAAAAGCCACATCAAAACTTACAAAACGACCTGGTAAAGAAAGTATGTTCGCATTATTATGTAAACGGGTTAATTTTGCTTGTTCAACACTCCAACACAAACCAGCTCTAACATTCTCATATTTATTCGCTGTCATTTGTGCTCCATTTCCACTTCCACATAATATAATACCCAATTCAAATTCTCCCTTATTAACAGAACTTGCAAGAGGATGAATAAAATCAGGGTAATCAATGCTATCTGTAGAAAACGTACCCATATCTTTTATAGTATATCCTAAAGAAGTTAATTTTTCTTTAAGGAATTCTTTCATTTCAAATCCACCATGATCACATGAAATGGGTAATATTTTTGCTTTATCAAACATTGTTAATAAGTTTTGATTACAAAAATACTTAAAAATCTAGCCTCTTAAATCAAAAGCTTAATAATTAAGCTATTATTATTAAATAATAATTTGGATGTTTTGATAGATAGCTCATTTTCAATTTTTTATTTTTGTCAACAAAAAAGTGTTCATTTCTATTTAACTTTGTTACCATATTCTTATAAAATTCGTACATATTAACAATTCAGTAGTAGAATTCCAATTTGATACAATTTTGATGAATGTTATGAGTATTTATTAGACAGTAATTAACTATTTTCGCTATGATTTAAAGATGGACTTATTAACATATCAATAATAAATAATTTTGTTAATAAAGACAGAAATAAATAGTTTTCAATTATATAAATAAGATTACTTATTCAAAAATTGTTAATTAAATTGTAAAACTAAGAAAGTCAAATAAAAGACCATAAACTTATAGCACTTATCAACAGTATAATATTATTACTATAAAGTTTTTAAAGAAATATATATTTATATATCTAAAAATTAAATTGAAAAATGAATTCAGATAAAAAAACTACTTTTGTCTCAAATGCTGAACTAATAGCCCAAATAAACAAGCTTAGAGAAGAAAAAGATGCGATAATACTTGCTCATTACTATCAAATTCCTGAAATACAAGATATCGCAGATTATGTTGGTGATAGCTTGGGCTTAGCTCAAAATGCTGAAAAAACAAATGCTAAAATAATTGTTTTTGCCGGTGTTCATTTTATGGCTGAAACAGCAAAAATTCTAAATCCAAAGACTAAAGTTTTATTACCTGATTTAGAAGCTGGATGTTCGTTGGCCGATTCTTGTCCACCAAATGAATTTAGTAAATTTAAAGAAAAATATCCTGATCATACAGTCATTTCTTATATCAATTGTTCGGCAGCTATTAAAACCATGTCGGATATAATTTGTACTTCTGGAAATGCTGTACAAATTGTAGATTCGTTACCCAAAGATGAAAAAATTATTTTTGCTCCCGATAAAAATTTAGGAGGATATATCAATCGAATTTCCGGAAGAAATATGGTTTTATGGAATGGAACCTGTGAAGTACATGATATCTTATCAACCGAAGCAATCATCAATTTAAAAATTAAAAATCCAGATGCAAAATTAATTGCTCATCCCGAATGCAAAGCACAAGTACTTGAATTAGCCGATTTTGTAGGTTCAACAACAGCTATGTTAAACTTTACAAAATCAGATGATAGCCTAAAATATATAGTGGCGACTGAGAGTGGTATTTTGCATCAAATGCAAATTGATTCACCCGATAAGGAATTCATTATTGTACCCACAGATGAGACCTGTTCATGTAATGATTGCCCTTATATGAAGTTAAATACCTTGGAAAAATTATATTTATGCTTAAAAAATGAGAAACCAGAAATTATATTATCTGAAGATCTTATCAATAAAGCAAAAAATCCAATTTTAAGAATGCTTGAAATTTCGAAAAATTTGAAAATTATTAAATAAATTGGCATCCATCAGTATTAATTTTTATATTTATATCATGCGAATCATAAAACAAATAGTCTTTCTTTTTTTGGGAATTCTTTTTTTGGCTTCTTGCTCAAATAAAATTTATTACACTCGTGAGTTAAATACAAAAGTTTCTCAAAGGGGGTTAACTATTCATAAAATACAATTTTATGTTTCCAAAAAAATTGTAATGAAACGAATACTTCCTCAAAATAATGCTGAATTAGCAAACGGTGAAATTCGTTTTGAAGACGGAAAACTAATCGATCAGGTTATTATAAAAAAAAATACTCCCGGAACGTGTGAGTTTATTGATAATGGGTTTATGTTTATGTCCTTTGAAGAAGGAAGTAATAAATTACTGAAGTTTAATCCTAATGATAACGGACAATATTATGAATTATTTATTAATCAAGATCCTGCTAATTTTCGAAAAGTAGTGTATGATACAGCTCAATATGTGATACAAACGGGAGCTGATAATGCTCGTTTATGGGTTAAAAAAAATCAGGATTATATTTTAAAAGTAACCAATCGGGTGGCTGAAGGAAAAAAAGTCGACGAAAATTAGTCGTGTTATATATAGATATCTCCTAGCTTAAAATTTAACAGTTTATTGTGAAATTTTAATTATTTCAGCTTATTTATTTTAATAAATTTGCCGCTAATACACTAATAAACCTACAAAATCATGAAAAAACTATTTTTAATGCTAATTGTTATTGTTTTCGCATTTGCGTGTAACAATCCAAAAACAGACAAAAAAACTCAAACTAGTGAAGTAGACATTACTAAAGTTGAGCATGCTAATTTTGAGAAAGCCGCAATCAATCTTGTCAATAAACGAATAGAAATTACTGCTATGATTAGCCATGTTTGTGAGCATGGAGGAAAAAAAATGTTTTTGGTTAGTGAAGAAAATGAAGAATCCATTAAAGTTGTTTTAGGAGAAAATATGGCTTCCTTTAAAACGGATCTTGTAGGAAACACGGTAAAAATTATAGGAATTGTTGATGAATTAAGAATAGATGAGGCTTACTTAGTAGAATGGGAAAATGAAATTCAGGCAGAAGTTGAAAAAGAAAAAACCGAAGCTAAAAGTAATGTCAGTGGCCATACGCCAGGTAGTAAAGATGAAGAAGCTGATTTAGGAGATCATAAAGATGCCAAAGATAGTATTGCAGATTTCCGCAAACAAATTGCTGAAAGTGGAACAGACCATCTTTCGTTTTACTCCATTATTTGTGAAAGTTATGAGGTTATAAAACCAAGCGAAAACTAAAAAAATAATCATTATAAACGTCATCCTTTTTGGATGGCGTTTTTTTAATACTAGAAAGTATGCAATTTAAATGGAGAAAATGGAATCGGGCTATTCACCGAGATTTAGGGTATTTCTTTTTTGGGATGGTCGTAATTTATTGTCTTTCGGGCATTGCCATTAATCATCGAAATGACTGGAATCCAAACTATATTATTAGTACGTGGGAATTACAAATTGACACTGATCAAGACTTTAATAAAGAAACCATCAAATCAATTATTGAAGAGTATGATATTGATAGTAAATATTTAAACCATTATAATCCTTCGGCCGAAGAGTTAAAAGTTTTTTTAAAGGATGGTAGTTTAAGTATTAATTTAAATACCGGATACGGCTGGTTGGAGTTAAGTAAAAAACGACCCATTTTCAAAGCCATGAACTATTTGCATTATAATCCGATTGTTTATTGGACCTGGTATTCCGATATTTTTTCAGGAGCCTTAATTATTATTGCTTTAAGCGGATTGTTTATCTTAAAAGGAAAAAAAGGAATAACACGTCGTGGAGCTTGGCTGACCATTTTTGGTATAGCATTACCACTTATATTTCTAATACTTTTTTATTATTAAATTGATTTTAAAATGATAGAAATACTCATAATTATCGCATTTATAGCATGGTATATTGGATCGCTAATAATTTCTGAAACCTTCGGGAAAACAAGAAAAATAGGAGTGGAGTGGTCTTTTTTTATTTCAATGATTTTCTCTCCACTCATTGGATTTTTTGTGACTTATTTTGGAAAAAAGGAAATGGATTCAGAGGCTTAAACTACCATTTCAAAATCCATTTGCTTTTTTGAAACATCGATGCGTTTAACGATAATTTTAACGCGATCTCCCAACTTATAATGCGTTCCATAACGCTGGCCAATAACTTGGTAGTTTTCTTCATCTAGATAATAAAAGTCATCGCGCATATCTTTCATTCGGATCATGCCTTCGCATTTATTTTCTTCAATCTCAACATATAAACCCCATTTACTGACACCAGAAATAAGACCAAAAAATTGCTGACCAATTTTATCTAACATAAATTCAGCCTGTTTGTATTTTATAGATTCACGTTCAGCAGCTTCTGCTTTTCGCTCCATTTCAGAACAATGAATACACATTTTTTCGTATTCTTCTTGATTCACAGAAGCTTTTCCTTCAATATACCATTCTAAAATACGATGCGTAATTAAATCGGGATAACGACGAATGGGTGAAGTAAAATGTGAATAGTGAGAAAAAGCCAATCCATAATGCCCAATATTATTTGTTGAATAAGAAGCTTTGGCCATGGTTCGAATTGCAATTGATTCGATCATATTTTCTTCACCTTTACCGCTTATAGCTTTAAATAACGAATTAAAAGATTGTGATAAGCTCGATCGGGTATTGATTTTCATTTGATAACCCAATTTGCTTACAAACTGCAAAAAGGTGTTTAATTTTTCAGGATTAGGCTCATCGTGAATACGGTAAATAAAGGTTTTCGCATGATCCTTCCCTTTTTTCTTTCCAATAAATTCAGCTACTTTTCGATTGGCGAGTAGCATAAAATCTTCAATCAGCCTATTTGAATCATTTTGTTCTTTGACGTATACACTTAATGGTTTTCCGTTTTCGTCTAAATTAAAACGAACATCGTTTGAATGAAAATTAATAGACCCATCTTTAAAACGCTGATCCCGCAATTTTTTCGCTAAGCGATCTAAAACTGAAATTTCATCAATTAGCTCACCCTCCCCTTTGTCTATAATTTCCTGTACTTCTTCATAAGTAAATCTACGATTTGAATTGATGAGTGTTTTACCAAACCATTGATTTAAAATTTGAGCGTCTTCATCCATTTCAAATACGGCCGAAAAGGTATATTTATCTTCGTTGGCACGAAGTGAGCACACTCCGTTTGATAATGCCTCAGGAAGCATGGGAATAACACGGTCGACTAAATAAATGGATGTTGCCCGATCAAAAGCCTCATTATCGAGTATTGATTTTTGTTTTACAAAATGCGACACATCTGCAATATGAACCCCAATTTCCCAATGTCCATTGGCTAGCTTTTCAATGGAAAGTGCATCATCAAAATCTTTCGCATCGGCAGGATCAATAGTAAAAGTGGTTACCTTTCTAAAATCTCTGCGAACTTTTTCTTCTTCTCGACTTATTTCCCCACTTATTTTTTCAGCTTCATTTTCCACTTTTTTAGGAAAAGTAAGCGGAAAATCATGTTCCGCTAAAATGGATTGCATTTCCACATTATTATCGCCGGGTTTACCTAAAACATTTAGGATTACTCCCAATGGATTTTTTGCTTGGTCAGGCCATTCTGTAATTTTAGCAACGACTTTTTCTCCATCTTTTGCTCCTTTAATTTCTTCTAAAGGAATAAAAATATCGGTATGAACTCGAGAACTATCAGGAATAACAAAAGCAAAATATTTAGAAATTTTGATGGTACCAACATAATTTTCTTTAGCCCGTTTTAAAATTTCAATTATTTGACCTTCCGGTTTTCGTCCACTACGTTGTGGGAAAAGCATGACTTTAACCTCGTCTCCATGAAATGCACGAAAGGTATTGTTGGCTGAGATATAAATATCCTCACCACCCTCATCAGAAATAATATATGCTTTACCGGTTTGTTTCATATCAACCTTACCGGTGACTTGTGTTCCTTTATTTGCAAAACGACCAATATTCTGGCTGTTCAATTTATATTTACCCGGCCGTACCTCGTCAATTTCTTTTGCTGTGGCAAGTTCTTTTAAAATTTTAGCAACAAGGTCTTTGCTAGCCTTATCTCGGATACCAAGTTGACTCGATATTTGTTTATAGTTAAATGGTCGTAAGGGATTCTTTCCAAAGAGGCTTAATACGCTTGCAACAAACGTACTTTTCCCTTGTAATTTCCGCTTTTTATTAGCGTCTTTTTTCATTCGTAATAATTCTTAAATAAATGTAATATGTGTAAAGATAGATTAAATGAACCCTTTTGGTACCGCATCAATGAGTTTTTTTGTGTATTCCTGTTCGGGATAGTTGTAGATTTTTTCAGAATCTCCAATTTCAACAATTCGTCCATTATTCATAACGGCCAAGCGATCGGACATATGTTTAACAACGGATAAATCGTGAGAAATGAAAATATAGGTAAATAAAAATTCTTCTTTTAGTTCACTTAATAAATTTAAAACATGAGCCTGAACAGATACATCTAAAGCAGAAACAGACTCATCGCAAATTATAAATTTGGGGTCAAGACTCAAAGCACGGGCTATACAAACCCGTTGCCGCTGTCCACCTGAAAGTTCGTGGGGATAACGATCAAAATGATCGGCGTCTAGCTGTACTTTTTCCAATAATTCAACAGCTTTTTCTTTTCGGATTTTTTCATTCTCGAATAAATTATAAACCTGCATAGGTTCACGGATGGCATTGCCTATCGTTTTACGAGGATTCAAGGATGAATATGGATCCTGAAAGATGATTTGAAATTCTTTACGGAGATTTCTTAATTGTGATTTTGAATAAGCAGTAATATTATTATTTTTATAATAAATCCAACCTGTACTCGGTTCAATTAATCGAATAATTGATCGTCCCAGAGTTGTTTTTCCGCATCCCGATTCTCCAACCAAACCAAGTGTTTCTGAAGGATAAACATCAAAACTTACGCCATCTACCGCTTTTATCCATTCTTGCTTTTTTTGAAAAAGCTTTTTTTTGACAGGGAAATAGGTGGATAAATCTTTGATCTTTAAAATGGGTTCTCCCGAAGCATATTTCCGCTTTAGTTGTTCAATGCTTTCCTTATCTTTAACAATGACATTTTTAATTAAGGTATTGATTGATTCTTCTGAATCAGCATTCAAAAAATCAGTAATTGTCAATAATTTTGATTGACTTCTGTTGAGTACCGGACGACAGGCAATTAAGCCTTTTGTATAAGGATGTTTAGGATGTAGAAAAACAGATTTTATATCACCCTCTTCTACAATTTTTCCTTCATGCATAACAACAACTCGATCAGCAATATCAGCAATAACACCCAAATCATGTGTTATGAAAATAATGCTCATATTGTATTTTTTCTGAAGAGATTTAAGCAATTCGATAATTGATTTTTGTACGGTTACATCAAGGGCAGTTGAAGGCTCATCAGCAATCAAAATATCGGGTTGACATGATAAGGCCATCGCTATCATCACACGTTGTTTTTGACCTCCAGAAAGCTGATGAGGAAAATTATCATAAATCGCTTCTGGACGAGGAAGCATAACCTCTTTGAATAATTTTAAAGTCTTTTGTTTAGCTTCTTTTTTCGTGACCTTTTGATGAAGCCGAATAGCTTCATTGATTTGTTTTCCACAGGAATAGACAGGATTTAAAGAAGTCATCGGTTCCTGAAAAATCATGGCAATTTTTTTACCTCGATATTCCCGAAGTTGAAATTCCTCTAGCAATCTTAGATTAACCCACTCTCCATTATTTTTAAAATTAATAGTGCCTGAACTAATTTTACCAGGATGAGAAATCAACTGAATAATTGAGAGTGCACTTACTGATTTACCTGAGCCGGATTCTCCTACAATACCCAATGTTTCGCCCTTATTTAAAAAAAAGTTTATGGAGTCAACAGCCCTTAAACTTCTTCTTTCTGAGGGAAAATCGATACTTAAATTTTCAATTTTTAAAATGTGGTTTTGCGACATTGTAATTGTAAAGCTTATTCAAAAATACGGTTTCTTGGGGACATATTTTTTGATTTGGAATTAATAAAAGTAAGTCATAAAGTTTAATGAGTGAAAACGCCTAAAAAAATATTTAATGATCTTATTTCTTTATTCTATCCGGAGCTTTGCCAAGCTTGTGGAAATTCATT